>JBMZDT010000032.1:0-10680 GCA_049614505.1 Leucothrix sp. | reverse complement strand
GGCCTAAAGAGAAAAACGGGCCCTGCCCTCTCTGTGGCGGAAAAGATAGAGCGCACTTTAAAAATACAGATGGCAAAGTTCTGCTCTATTGCCGACACTGCGAAACACACTGGGCCGATGAAATACTGCTAGACTTAGCGTTCAACAACGACTTTGGCCGCATGTGCGCCGAGATAGGCGAATACTTAAACCTAATACCAGAAGAGCGAGAAACCAGAACCAAGGCCGTAAAAAAGGTTTATGACGAAGATTTGCAGCTTGCCAGGCCTTATATTGATAAGGCTGCCATACTTGCGCAAACAGTCGAACAATTAGAGTTTCACCCCTATTTGCTGCGCTACGGCATTGGTGCTGATTGCTATACTCATAACGACTACCAGGGCGCGCTATTCCCTTTTCGTGTATCTGGCAAGCTTTCTAACTGGGTAGGAATAAACACCGACGGCGAACAATTTATTATTGGCGACCAGATCGCCAGGGCGGCAAAACTAGTATTAAAACCCCAGGGTGATCATAAGAAAAAGATATTTATTACCCACGATATTATCGACGCTTACTATTTATTCCAAGCCTCCAAGCAAAGCAGTATTGTTATTTGCTGCGGCGACATAAGGAACATGCAAGCCGTTACCGACAAGATAAAAGATTATCAAATAATTGCAGCGCTACCTAGAACGCTCGACGCCTTCGAATGGTTTCAAACGATGCCATACGACTTTATTACACCGGATGAGTACGGGCGAAAATTCAAGGAAGCTGATTATGCCTACAAGCCAACAAAGATCTATTCGAATATCGACGCAGGTAAAATATTTACAAATATGCTTGATTCTAACTTAGAATAGTTATAATGTAGCCTTATAAATAAGGGGAACGAAATGTTTGAATTAGGAATTATATTTGTAGTAGGCGCGGCATTCTTTGCAGCAGCGTTCAGTTTGGTTTATATATTTGGCGGCAAGAAAGTTCGCGAACAAATTAAAAAGGAGTGGTGATTGTGACTATTGGAATCAGAGCAGCAAGATCAAAAGAGGAGGCTATCCAGCTTGGATTGCCTACCTATAACAGTTTAGAGCCGTGCGAAAAGGCTAAGCACATTTCGACGGTTAAGACAGACACAGGCGAGTGCCTTGAATGTTTGCGTATTGCTCGATCAAAGCGCGCAGAAGATGAAGCAAGCAGACTTAAGCAGCGTGCGCGACGTGGCATTGAGGTTCGCAGAGAGCAGGCAAAACTAAATAGCTTGGACGAGGGCTGGTTTGATGACTGATGATGAGATAAAGCTGCTACTCAAGGCAGTAGGATATGACAAAGAAGAGGAGTTCATTGACTGGGTCAAAAGGTTTGCTCTAGTTATTATTGCTCACTCATCGCAAGAAATTTTAGACGCACACCCATTACCGCCGCTATCAGATAGAGAGCGCACGGAATTGGATGATTTTATTAGACAGGGGTTACTGAAGCCCTAAAGGAGTTATAAAAATGCAAAGCAAATCAATAGAAATGTCACCAATAAAACTGCCGCTAATTGAGGGCGAATTCTCTATGATGCCTTTTGATTTAAACGACCTATCAGCGCTTCCAAAGCATTTTCAGATGATAGCTCAGAAAATGCTAGAAGGTATAAAGCACAAAGGTGGATCGGCTTTTTTTACTTTTCATGGAAAGGTTTTAAAGAAACATCAAACATTAAGACGCGGCGGCCCTCATACCGATGGAAACTACGAACCTTTAAGCATGACTTTCGGTGGTGGCGGCTGGAAGATCGGTGAAAATGGCCCAGGAATAAACACCGAGTTTCATGAAAGACAATACAACAACCCTAAAGGCGGTATTGTTTTGGCGTCTAATTTTGAATCATGCCTTGGTTGGAATGGCGATTATGAAGGGATGCCAAGCGTTGGAGGGGATTGCAGCGGGATAGATCTTGACGAGCCATTTATGCTCAAGGCTGACACTGTTTACTACGGTAATAATCACTTTATTCATGAGTCCCTGCCTGTTTCTGAAGATGTACACCGAGTATTTGCAAGAATAACCATGCCTGAAAATCATGAGTTTAAACTTTAAAAAGCACCCCTGTAAGGAGCAAGATATCAAAATGAATAATCTAGCAGAACACATCGCACAATCAGTTTTAAACTTTCGCTTAGCTGTAGGGCTAGGCGAGCAATCAAACGCAGTACACGAACAACTGTATGCGTCTGAATCAATAGAGCTATTAACAGCTCAAACTCACGCAGAGAAAGCCGACGCGCTTGCAGATATGGCCGTTGTAATGGCTGGCCACTATGCAAACGGTGATCCTTTCTATGACTTCGAAAACGCTATTAACGGATTAAACCAGCAAGCAATACTTAACGATGTTAGCCTTGTTCATGCTTTTGATATCGTCATGACTTCAAATATGAGCAAGGTGTGCACCAAAGAGTATGTTAATAAAACTGACGCCAAGTATCAGTTTGAAGGTGTGCGCCTGTCATGGATTCAGCGTGGCAGCTTATGGGCTTGTTATGCTGCTGACGATTACCCAGATAAACCAAAAGGCAAGTTGTTAAAACCAGTCACTTACAAGGAACCAGACTGGAGCGGCGACACCTGGAAGCTTGACAATGATGAGCATTGGAATCCAAAAGAGCATTTGCCGCCGGTAGATCTAGCGCTGCATCTAAAGCTAACTGGTAACTTAACAGTTGATGCTATTCGCCCTAGTCATATTAAAAGCCGCTCGGGTTCGCTAGGATATTGGACAGTGGATGGATTCACGGGCGATCCGATAAAAGAAATTAGCAACGGTGATATTATTGGATGGCAGTACGCTTGAATAACCCCTAAGCCCACCACGGGCTTTTAATGAATAGGTGATATATGGAATTAAAAGTAATTTACAGCGAAGAAGACCAAGCAAGAATTGATATCGCTAAATCTGTATTGGAACAAGCGGAAAAAGAATACCTTAAACAAAATATTGAATATTATCCGCATCCAAAAGATTTACATAGAATGTTCATGGATGATCCAAATTTGCAGGCAATCAGAAAATCAGTGCATTACGCTCACCAGTCATGCATTCCAAAAGGCTGGGAGATTAAGGGTATAGATAAAAGCGCCGTTGATAAATTAATCAAGCAATAACCACCAGCCAACAACTAATCTCCCTGGGCTACACAGTCCGCAAAAACCATCACGGACAATGGCAAGTATTCAAAGACGCATACCGCCAGCATAAAACCGTGTACTGTACTGCGGATATGGCTAGGGAGATATTGGACAAGTGTAAGGAGAGAGAAAGAAATGATGACAATTGAAAAGTTTATGTCTACAGAAACCGAGGTAGATATAAAGTGGTTTAACAGGCACAGAGAAAAATGGATGAGCGATGATCAATGGATCTGTTATCTTTTCCTTAACCAGCTTTATCACGGATTCCATCATATATCAGGAGAACCAAAAGAGCATGGCAGCGGAATAGAAATAAACTCAAGAGAGCATAGACTGGCAACGTTTGATTACAACTATCTAACTAGGCTTGTTTTGATTTCTCATGAATGGGGCGTTCGTGTAAATATCGTTGGTAGCGGCCCAGGAATGATAAAGCTAATATTACACAAAAGACACTTCAGAGAAGGCAGTATATCAAAAAGACATCCAACGATTGAGCAGGCAATTAAAGACTTCAAGGGATAACCCCCTCCCCACCATCCCAAGGCCTCTTAATGAGGTCTTTTTTTTGGGTGGGTGGTTGACTTGAATGAACCATTAAAGTTATTATTATCATCTATTGTAAACAAAGAGAGCAAATCAATGCACGAAATACATTTTTTAAAAGGTCTTAAGAACTACATAACGGAAGAGTACGGCAACCAGTACAAAGCAGCTAAGCACTGGGGAATCACGCCTACATTCCTGTCATTAATCTTATCAGGAAAAAGAGGTGTTCCCGATGTTATACTCGAAGATCTCGGGTACACTAAAAAGGTTGTGGTGCAATATATTAAGCCTGGTATTGATTACTACACCGGTAAGGTGGTTTCTGACGGCCCCGAACTCGATGATAAAAAGTATCGCTTATGCAGGGAGATAATCAACAGTCTAGAAGGTAGGAATACAAATGTTGTGGAAGTCGCTAGGGCAATAGGGGCCTCTGAATCTCAGGTGTACAACATAGTAAGAGAAAACATCCATTTGGTAAGCCTGCTTTGGCTTGAGATAGCGGCGATGAGAATAAGAGGGCTAATATAAAGAGGATTTGCGAATGAGCAACGACAATCTAGACGGCTGCGAAGATATGATCCCTTGGAAGCAAGAGGATAACTTTGTCCCCGACGACTACGATCAATTCATGGCCGAAAACGTACCACACCCCAAAGTAGCGCCCATCAATAGCACTGTGCAGCCGATCTACGCCGAGCGCGTCGACCTAATCAAAGAAGCAGTCGATAACGGGCAGGAAATTACCATTGAGCAAGAAATGGAGCTGTTTGCGGCTAAGTATGGTTATGATGATGAGCAATTCATGCTGGCTGTTGAGCTGGGGTTGTTTAACGCTGATACTAGTAGCGTTATTACTATCCCTCAAGAAATGATGGATACCAAGCTAATGAGGTATGCCAAGCACGTGGCCGAAGTGGTTCAGTTTCCTTTCGGTACCGCTGCAATGGTGGCTATGGCGTCAATGTCTGCCGCCTCATCGCTTAGATTTTGCATAGAAAGAAAGGGCGGCAACCGAATACCAACTGGTATTTATTTGTGCGCAGGGCAGCCTGCATCAGCTGGTAAAACATGGGTTTTGGACACTTTTATGGAAAAGCTACAAGATGGGCTAATAAAAATAAAGAAAGAAAGGAAAAAGAACGCAGAAGACAAAGAAGGCGCAGAACCAAACCTAATGCCTCCAACAAGAGTGGTCACAAACGGAACCCCCGAAGGTATAGAAACCACAATGTCTGCTGCTGACTCTGGCCGTTTTATTCTATCAAGCGCTGAGCAAGGTGTTATTAATAACCTGCTTAATATAAACGTGCAAGGCCGTGCCGTGGATAACGATCTAGTGTTAAAGGGATTTGTTGGCGAATACCATTCAACCGTGCGTGTGACTCGAGCAGGTTATGAGGGTAAAGTTTTTGGGGCTATTGTTCTTATTGCTCAAAAAGGTACAGCTCGAACTATTATAACGAACTCTAAAGACACAGGGCTAGCAGAGCGGTTTTTGTTCGCGTCAGAGCCTACCGTTCTTGGGAAAAGAGATCATATGACCTATCGAGAGATGGACAAGGATATGGCTGCACAGTATGACGCAGCCATTGAGTTTTTATTGATGAGATATGATCACAACCCATCTCAGGAAATAGAGCAGCTACAGAAGCTTAAATTCAGTGATGACGCCTATGTTTACATGACCAAAGTAAAGCAGGTGTGCGAGCCTGTGCTGGGAGAGCATGTAGATAAAAATGAGGAAATGATGGGCTCCACAATTGGCAAGCTGGACATTCAAACAATGAAAATGGCGGCGGCTTTGCATGTAGCTGAATACGCAAAAATAGGCAGCGAGGTACCTAAAGAAGTCGATATTAAATTAGTGAAAGCGGCGTCTAAATTGGCGGTGTCTTTTTTAAAGAAGCTTGAACGCATTTTGATCGATGAGGAGGAGATGGGCGACGACGCAAAATTCAATAAAATACTCTCTAAATTCGACAAGAAAAACAGAATGACAGCGACGGAAATAAGCACATCGCTAAGAAAAAATAAATTATTTGGCAGTCGCGCCGCTGTTAAAAGAACGCTCGACCAGATGGTTTATGAACAGAGGCTTACTGCTGTGGACAAGTATTACATTCCAAGGTGATTTTGATTATTAACAGCAAATTAACAGAAAAGGGGCTATTTAAGCCCTTTTTTACGTTTCGGAGCACCAAAGTACCACCGGTACCACGAAAGGTACCACCTGAGACTCCCGTGGCACTAAGCCCAAGCCCCTAAATGGTACTTTGGTACCCCACCCCCCCCTATGTGCGTATATCTATAAAAAAACTAATAAGTAAAAATAAAAACATAGGGGGGGGTGGTACCATATATATATAAATATAACTCTATCCTTAGTCTCCCGTAGGTTTCAGGTGGTACTTTTGGTGGTACTTGGTGGTACTTGGTGGTACTTTTTGATTTTTGGTGGTACCTGAGCAAAAAACAAGCAAGGCAAGGCTGGCTTAAAATAACGGTTGTTTAACTCGGCATCTTTGATATGCTAGACAAATATAAATCCTAACGAGGCAATCACTTTGGCTACAAACTCTAAATTCAAACTCACTACCAAACAGGTGCAGCGCATTCTAAAAATGCCTCGAAATATGCTCGCCTCTTGGCGTAATGGTGATATCAAAATCCAAGGGATCGATCATCCTGATTATAAAATTAGATCCGGTCGAAACTTCTTCTACAGCGAAGAACAAATCAACGAGCTAAAAGCGCGCTTCAATGTCGATAACTTTTATCAGGCACCAACGGTTAATTATGACCTATGGACTAAAAGCCTAATATCAAAACACAGCGTTTCAACATTACTATCGAGCGCCGCCGTTAAACCTGTTAAAATTAAACAACGCAACTGTACTTTTACGCTTACCATGCTAAAGCAAAACAAGGACAGTGAAACGCACATGGCGACCATCGCTTTACTAAAGAACCCAACGTTTATTGTTGACGGTGCTATAATTGTTAGTGAAGATGACTTTCCAGGTGCTCAGTTTATTGTGAAGGTGGTGTGATGGATATTCCAGATATGCAAAAAGCTCCTGAATCAGCAAAAAATGAAACAACAAAGCCAATCAAGCCGATGCCTGTGTTTGTTGCAATAGGAGGCTCAATTTTTAGCACTGAAAGCATTGTCGCTATTGCTGATGGGCCAGATGCGGTAATGATTGCCTTAAAGGAAGACTCAAGGCACAAAGTATATTGCGACAACCCAAAAGAAGAGCTGGCAAGGCTTTCTAAGCTATTGTGTGGTGATCAATGAGCAGTATCAAAGAAACACTAGAAGCCCGCAAAAGCATCCACGGGCCTTTTTCTGATCATTCTGATATATCGAGCACCTTAAGCTCACAATGCTGTCACAAGAGAACTGGAGAACCCTGAGCGCATCACAGAAGGAAGCACTAGAAATGATTCAGCACAAAATCGCGCGTATTCTTAACGGCGGTAAATCACATGTAGACAACTGGCACGATATCGCAGGGTATGCAACGCTGGTTGAAAATGAATTGAGGGGTGAGTGATGCCAGCACCCGCAGGTAATCAATTCTGGAAAGCTAGATCATCATACGGCACAGAAAAGCTTTTTGATTCGCCTGAAACTTTGTGGAATGCTGCATGCGAATACTTTCAGTGGGTAGAGGACAATCCGCTTAATGAGGAAAAGGCTTTTCACTTTCAAGGAAGCGTCATAAAAGAGCCAGTAGTAAAAATGCGCGCAATGACCATCAATGGCCTGTGTTTATTTCTGGATATTGACGTGCAGACGCTACATAATTATGGAAAAAAGGTAGGATACGAAGATTATTTCGAAATCGTTAGCAAGATTAAAAACACAATCTACGAACAAAAGTTCACCGGTGCCGCTGCTGACCTGCTAAATTCTAATATTATCGCTAGGGACTTAGGGCTTGCGGATAAGAAGGATTTGAGCTCTGCCGACGGTAGCATGAGTCCTAAAGGCACAGCCAGCTTCTATGCTGAAGTAGAGAAAGAACCAAGCGGAGAATGACGGCATCAATGAACCCCGCGCTTAGACCGTTCTGGTCTAAGCCTTCAAGATATAAAATCCTTCACGGTGGGCGAGCATCTAGTAAATCATGGGACGCAGCAGCCAACGCTATAAGAATGGCAGATTTTTGCAAAGTTAAATTCTTATGCACACGTCAATTCCAGAATAAAATAGAGGAGTCGGTTTACTCTCTGCTTAAGATCCAGATTGATAGATTCGGGCTCAAGGATCGCTTTACAGTCCTAAACAACAAAATCATATCAAAGGTGACTGGCTCAGAGTTTTTGTTCTATGGTATTCAGCGCAACCTCGATGAGATTAAATCCGTTGAGTCTGTAGATATCCTGTGGATTGAAGAGGCGCACGCAATTACCCGCGAGCAAATGGAAATACTGGAGCCGACCATTCGTGCCGAGGGCTCAGAGATTTGGATTATATTTAACCCTGATCTAATTAGCGATTATGTTTACGACCACTATGTAACCAACGAACAGCCGGACAGCATTGTTAGGCAGATTAACTATCTAGAAAACCCGTTTATGTCTAAAACGATGCTCAAGCAGATAGACCACCTAAAAGAGACTGATTTTGAATCATACGAACATATCTATCTAGGCAAGCCAAAAGCTAACGATGATAGCGCTATAATCAAGCTTAAGTGGGTTCAGGCTGCTATCGATGGTCATAAGAAGCTAGGCATTGAACCGGAAGGCGTTAAGATTGTTGGATTCGATATTGCTGATGATGGCGGTGACACGAACGCGACAATTTACCGTCATGGATCGGTTGCCTATCACCTGGATGAATGGAAGGGGCAGGAAGACGAGCTGTTAAAATCGTGCACACGGGCTTATGCAACAGCGCTCACCAAAGGCGCAAGCATTACATACGATAGCATAGGTGTAGGCGCTACAGGTGGAGCCAAGTTTAAAGAGATTAACGAGTCCAGAAGCCATGAGAACGGCTACAAGGAAACAGAGTACAGAAAGTTTAACGCTGGTAGTCGTGATCTATATGCGCCAGATAAGTACTATTCCGATGATATCAAGAACAAGGATAAATTCTCTAACCTTAAGGCTCAAGCTTGGTGGCTGGTGGCTGACAGGCTTAAGAATACATACAACGCTGTTGTTAATGGCGAGCAGTTTGAAGACGATGAGCTGATATTTATTGATGGCGATATGGATAAAATTAACCAGCTATCAAAAGAGCTTACAACACCGCTGAGAGACGTTGACCTAAACGGCAGGGATAAAGTAGAAAGCAAAAAGGATCTCAAGAAAAGAGGCGTCGACTCCCCCAACCTAGCCGACGCTTTCATAATGGCCTTTGCACCCGTGGACACCGGCCCACAGGTTGCGTTTATTGCTAGGAATCGGAGGAGGCGATAATATATTTTATTATTGCGTCCATTAAATCAGGGTCGCCAGCAAACAATATTGCACAAATGAAAATCGCTATAATAATCAGAATATCTGTGTTCATTACTCCCTCTCCCCTTCAAATCCCCAGCACTCGGATTTATCAACAGGCTCTGCGTTCTTCCACCACATGCCAGAAGCATCGGCGTAAAGAGCGCTGTTTCCGCTTGGCGCTGCCTTAATAAACCTTGCTCTCTCTTTAGTGGGACATCCATTATCCCAAACCCAGCACAGTATCGGGTTGCCTTGATTTACCTCGTCTTGCCAAGTGATGGGCTCGCGGGTGTGGAGTTGATGTATTTCTGCCCATGCTTCACGCAAAGGCATGCAATCAAGTCTAAATGGCTCATCTTTCGTGCCGTCATAGTAGTATTTGCAGTACTTAGAATAAAACACTTCCCCCGCCGTAGTCCGCTGTATAAACGTCTCAACTGTCAAATTCGCCGGTACTAGTTTTGTTTTCATTGGTTGCTCCTTGATTGTCGCTCTAAGATTTTTGCTATGTATTGTTTTTAAGCGAATAGCATTGTCGGAAATAACGTACTCCCCGTTTTCATCAACAACATATTGAGTGTAATATCCTGCCTCGCAGTCTATTTCGACAACGTTGCTCAAAAGCTGATCGCCGTCATAGCACAGCATGTTTATTGAGTTAGGCGTTTCTGGTGTTATTTTCACTGGCTTTCTCCTCTGGCTCTGGCTAATGTCTTGTCGATCTCATACGCAACAGCATCCAGCTCAACCAAAGGATGCGTTTGCTTGTCCAGCTCTTTTATAAGAGGACTTAGCTTTAATAGTGTTTCATACATTTCAGGCGCTGCGGCTATTAGGTGGGCGTCTGCCAGTTCGTATACATGATCAACGACACATTCGCCATCTTTGCTATAACAGATTTCGTGCTGTGCTATTTCTGGATTATTGTGATGCGGGCCGACGTGATTAACCCACCACTGCCCCTTAGTAAATTTTGCTTCGCTCATGATTGTTTTCCTTTTGGGTTGGCTGCTTCTTCGATGCTATTAACATGCCAAAAATCTACCGATATGCCATGCTTTGCACACCAAGATTCTAACGTTTTGTTAAGCATTCTATCTAAATCTTCTTCAGCCTCTTTGCTTGCGTCTGGAAAATTAGTATCAAATTCTCCAGCATCTGAATCAGCTTGACAGGCCATCTCATTTATTATCATGTCAGCGTTAGGGAAAAACTGAGAAGGCTCTATTCTTTGAATTACTCCAGTGTAAATGCAATTATTATCAACAGGATCATATTCGCCCGAGTCGATAGCTTCGGCTATAGCTTCCTCGCGACTAACAAACGAACCAGCAAAATCTTGATCTTCGCTAAACGAATAGCAGTACTCTAATTCATCACTCATAATCATTCTCCCAATTAAGTTACGGCCACAATACACCATCATAAAACAACAGTCAACATATAATCTAACCAGATGTTAGCGCCCACTAACCAAGCATGATAAAATCTATCCATTAACTAAAA
>JBMZDT010000031.1:0-10836 GCA_049614505.1 Leucothrix sp. | reverse complement strand
TGTGACTTTTGACATTGGCGCAGTCTATAAACACTATCCAGATGAGATTACCAACAGCCCAATTGTTGATAAACAGCACGAGGTGGAGTGGGTAGGTGGACTGACTTATTGGTTCTAAACAGGCTATTTCGCAGCAAATAAGCTAACAAGCCGTTTCAGCCCCCCTACTATTTTTTTAATAGCCTGAGTTTATTTCAAGCACAGCTTTTGCCAACATCAAAGATGCTAGGTATGTGAAATAAACACAGGCACTTCGCGAACTTCATTATTTGCAATCGCTCGCTCTGAAAACTCATACCCGCAGTCCCTGCATTTAAACTGGACAGGTTTCTTTAGGATGACCTTCTTAAAATACCCTCTGTGGAGTCTTTTTAGGTTGAAACTATTACACTCTTTACAGTATTGTTTTGAAGCCATATTACTAGTCAGCACTGCTGCCATAATCTTACTCCTCTATTTTGGATTATTAAATAATCACATTGAAACTTTATTAATCAATTTCGAGCTCAACTTGATCGAAAAATATCAAAAGGGTGTCGTATTATAGAGTATTTGTTGTCTTTGTATACCCCCTTAATACTAGTTAGTTGTTTTATTATTTTAAGCAAGAGGGTCAGTGAGTATTGTTAGGGCCCGTAAGCATAAGCACATGAAGGCTTCATCGGTTTTGACTAAAACCTAAGCAGCTACCTTCTTGCAATAGGATAGGAAGTGATTTTTGGGGCAATAGCTGAGCAGCAATGATAGGCACAAACAAAGTTGGCGAGAACTTACACCTAATTTTCTCAAACTAAACACTCAATAAGCAATAACAATTATAATAAGACATCATATAATAATATAAACTCAAAAAACGTAAAATTACATCTTCATATCCACCTTACCTAGTGTTAACATACCCGTGTGTCGTGGCCCCATAAATATAAATGAGACTACAAAATGATCCAAAACAAACAAAAGTCGTGGTATGCCTTAATGAGCAAACCACAAAAAGATGCTTATGCCGAAGAACAGCTAATCAACCAAGGCTATAATACTTATAGGCCGCTTGCTATGCGGGAGCGCCGTCGCCGTGGTAAATTAATCAAAGTAACAGAGTCTCTTTTCCCCCGTTATCTGTTCATTAATCTTGATGCCATCAATGACAATTGGGCTCCCATCCAATCGACCTATGGTGTGTCAGGGTTAGTAAAATTTGGCGACTTACCGCTGAGCGTTCCTGACAGTCTTATTGACCAGCTGAGACAACAAGAAAACCAATTTCAAGAGAAAGCCATTGACCTTGATCGCTTTCAGCAAGGCGACGTTGTCTCTATCGCCAGTGGGTCTTTTAACGGCCTAAACGCTGTATTTGAGCGTTACAGTGGAGAGGATCGTGTTATTTTGCTAATGAACATCCTAAACGAACAAACGAAAGTCGCTGTTTCCACGGCTGATGTTTATAAAACCGCTTAAATTATTCAAAATGCGCTTCTAAGCTAATGCCACTTTACTGTGAAGTGGCTTACAGCGTGCCCTCAATTTTTAGTAGTCCACCACGCATTTAACGTGTTATTTTCTGTGTTCTTCATTCTATTTGACACATTAAAATGACTGCTTATTGCCCTGCTCTATTTCTATCAGCACCCGCGTCCGGTCAAGGTAAAACCACCATCACAGCCGGATTAGCACGTTACTTTAAGCAGCAAGGCAAAATTGTTCGTGTGTTTAAAACAGGTCCAGATTATCTCGATCCACAAATATTAGAACAAGCCTCGGGTCAAGCGGTTGAGCCACTTGACCTATGGATGGCAGGTGAAGCGGATTGCAAACACAAACTGTACGAAGCGGCCTGTGTTGCTGACTTAATTTTGGTTGAAGGCGCTATGGGCATGTTTGATGGCGAGCCATCCAGTGCTGATCTTGCTGCAACCTTTGGCATTCCCATTGCTATTGTCATGGATGTTAAAGGCATGGCACAAACCACAGCAGCCTTGGCAACGGGTCTGGCAAATTTTAGGAATGACTATACCGTTGCTGGTTTAATTGCTAATAATTGCGGCTCTGAGCGTCATGCTCAACTCATTCGTGACGCGCTCCCAGACAGTTTGCCGCTGCTAGCCGCGCTCGCTCGAAACCCTGAGGTTACCTTACCAGAACGCCACCTTGGTTTAGTTCAAGCATCTGAAATACGCGATGAATTAGAGCAGTGTATTGAACGTGGAGCACAGTGGGTTGCAGACTCAGGGCTAACAGAACTCCCCAGTCCTGTTGCTTTTGAGGATGCAATCATCACCAAACCCAAACGACTTTTAGAAGGCGTTAATATAGGCATTGCTAAAGATGAAGCATTTACCTTTATTTATGCCGCTAATATTGATTTATTAGAGCAGATGGGTGCCCACTGTCATTATTTCTCCCCTCTCTATGATGACAAACTCCCTGAGGTAGATGCCTTATGGTTTCCTGGAGGCTACCCTGAGCTACACGCGAATAAACTTGCAAATAACCAAGCAATGAATGCCGCGATTCGTGAATTTTTTGCAGCTAACCACCCCATTTTAGCTGAGTGCGGAGGGTTTCTTTATACGATGGAGACGCTAACTGACCTTCAAGGCACCACCTACCCTATGTTAGGCATTTTAGAGGGTCATGGAGCTATGCGAGGGCGCAGTGGCTGCCAAGGCATGCAAACGGCTGTTTTACCAGAAGGTGACGTCAGAGCGCATGCCCACCATCGCTCACGCAGCGCGGATACGCCTGAAGCCATTGGCCATGGTAGACGACAGCGCCACCCCGCACCTGGTGAGGCGATTTACCGCAAACGTAATTTAACTGCGACCTATCTGCACCTATTCTTTCCCTCCAACGCTGAAGCAGTTGCCCAACTGTTTAAGGCTCAGTAAGCTACTTTTAAGGCTACCATGTCGCAAACAGCTCCCTTAGTAAAAACATTAAAGCGCCTGCTAAAGCAACATGGCAAGACGTATGTTGATGTTGCTGAATGCCTATCGCTGTCAGAGGCCAGTGTTAAACGCCTCTTCTCTGAGCAAAACATTTCTTTGCAGCGCCTAGATACCATTTGTAGCCTAATGGAAATTGAGATTTCTGACCTAGTACGGGAAATGGAAATCGAACATAACACGGCCATTAGCGAACTTACGTTTGAACAAGAAAAAGAAATCGCGAATGACCTCAATTTGTTAATGATTACCGTCTATATCCTCAATGGCTGGAAACTGCAGGATATTATTAGTCGTCATGACTTCACAGAGCCCCAATGCATCAAGTACCTCGCTCATCTGGATCGTATTCATATTATCGAGCTACTCCCCGGTAATCGCATTAAATTGCTTGTTTCACCAAATTTTAAATGGCGCAATGATGGGCCTATTATGAAATTATTCTGTGCCAAAATAGAAAATGAGTTCTTTCGTACGACATTCTCCAAAGAGACTGAAAAGCTGGTGGTACTCAATGGCATGTTAAGTGATGCAAGCAACGCACTGTTTCAACGCAAAATGCAGCAGCTAGCAAAGGATTTTGACACGCTCAATAAAGACGATGCAGGCTTACCGATTGGGCAACGCAAAGGCTACACCTTGTTGCTAGGCATTCGCGGGTGGAATTATGAACGCGTGTTTGGTGATGCTGGAAAATCTAACAAATAACTATCATTCAATTTTAGCATCAGCATTCCTTATTATAGTAAGGCTCAGGCTGTTCGATTTTCATTTGCGAGCGCATTAAGACTGCACTAATCTGCGTGAATGAGCACAACTATCACATCCAAAATATTTGACCGCACCTTCTTCAACTTGCGCTCTGCTTGGCAGCAGATTAACAGTTTAGGTTCTGATCAACCTGACCTCTCTCCAGACTTGCCTAAGGCTGAGATTACGCTGCTGAAGCAGCAAATGCGCGACTGTCTTGAAGGTAAAGGAGGCAATGTGTCGGCTCGAGCGCGTGCCGCAAAACTTGGAGAAGCCTATCTCTGTCTTAACGACAAAGGCCGTTTACGCTTTTTGAATGTGTTAGCGCAAGATTTTGGCGTTGATAATGAACAGGTTAGCGCACTTGCTCATCAGATCACCTCCGCTGAAGCAGAGCAGCTAGGCAAACTGCACCAACAGCTACGTAATGCGCTACGACCTGCTGGTTTGGAACTGCTGAAACAATTCAACTCATTGCCCAGCGGAGTCAATTTCTTAGTCGACATGCGTGCTGATTTAAACCGTTTAGGTTCTCGCGATGATGCTGGTTTAAGAGAGCTGGATAAAAGCTTAAAAGACCTTTTAAAGTCTTGGTTTGATGTGGGCTTTCTAGACCTGGTCCGCCTCTCCTGGTCTACCCCTGCTGCGGTATTAGAAAAACTGATTCATTATGAAGCCGTGCATAAAATACGCTCGTGGAGTGACCTAAAAAACCGCTTAGAAACAGACCGACGCTGCTTCGCATTCTTTCACCCTAGAATGCCTGATGAACCTATCATTTTTGTGCAAGTTGCCTTAGTCAAATCACTTTCTGACAACATTCAAGTGCTGCTGGATGAATCCGCCCCTCTTGAAGATCCATTTGAAGCGAATACCGCTATTTTCTACAGCATTACTAATGCACAAACAGGCCTGGCTGGTGTTGGCTTTGGTGATTTTTTAATAAAACGGGTCGTCGCCGATTTAAAAGACACGCTGCCTAATATAAAAACCTTTTCTACCCTATCACCCATTCCAGGTCTAAGAAGGTGGCTGGATAATCAAGAAAACAGCAGCCTCTTGCCCAGTGAAAAACAGGCTCTACAGAATGTTCAAGGCTTTACAACCCTGCACAATGCACTCAGCCAGCCAAGTTGGCATCTCGACACTGACCTGAGTGTCGCCCTACAGAAACCCTTAATGCGACTGACTGCTGAGTACTTAGTGAATGCAAAACATCGCAATCGTGCAGTAGACCCCGTCGCCAACTTCCACCTTAATAATGGCGCACACCTTGAGCGCATCAACTGGCTAGCCGATACATCAAAAAAAGGCATGCGGGAATCAGCGGGGATGATGGTGAATTACCTATACAAACTGAAAGACATCGAAGCCAATCATGAAACCTATCGAGACAGCGCAAAAACAATCACAACAAACAACGTTCAGGCGCTATTGAAAAAGACCAAGTAAGCACTCAATGCTTAATCTGCATCAAGCACTAGCAACAGCCCAAGCTTTAATGGTACTCACTATAGAGATACTGTAAGATGCACATCCGCTGTGCAGCGGCACCACTTTATGCAGTAAAAATGAGAAAAAATATGAGCTTTGACTCACTGGGCCTTTCAGCCCCTATCTTGGACGCTGTCAAAGCCCAAGGATACGACACGCCATCACCCATTCAAGCCCAAGCGATTCCTTTAGTTTTAAAAGGGCGGGATGTGATGGCTGCGGCGCAAACGGGCACCGGTAAAACGGCAGGATTCACTCTACCCTTATTAGAGAAACTATCCACAGGGCAACGGGCTAAACCGAATCAAATACGCGCATTGGTATTAACACCGACACGTGAATTAGCTGCTCAAGTTGCGGATAGCATAGCAACCTACGGAGTTAACCTACCCTTACGCTCTGCGGTTGTATTCGGCGGGGTTAAAATTAATCCCCAGATGATGAAACTACGCAAAGGCGTGGACATTCTGGTGGCGACCCCTGGGCGTTTATTAGACCTTTACAACCAAAACGCGGTGCGTTTTAATCAGCTTGACGTGCTGATTTTAGATGAAGCAGATCGCATGCTGGACATGGGTTTTATTCACGACATCCGTAAAATACTGGCACTTATGCCGCCCAAGCGTCAGAACTTAATGTTCTCCGCCACGTTCTCTCCAGACATTCGCAAATTGGCTAAGAGCATCGTGCATGACCCAGCAGAAATCTCGGTCAGCCCACGCAACACAACCGCTGAGACGGTTGAACAATACATCTGCCCAGTTGATAAAAAACAGAAATCAGCCTTGTTGGCGCAGCTCATTAAAGATAACCAATGGCACCAAGTCTTGGTTTTCTCCAGAACCAAACATGGTGCCAATCGTATTGCCAAACAGCTTGATGCAGCAGGCATTCCAGCAACGGCTATTCACGGTAATAAAAGTCAAGGCGCTAGAACCAGAGCACTTGCCGATTTCAAACGAGGGGCTGTACAAGCCTTAGTGGCGACGGATATTGCCGCGCGCGGTATTGATATCATTGATCTGCCTTTTGTGGTCAACTTTGACTTGCCTAACGTCTCAGAAGACTATGTGCATCGCATTGGTAGAACGGGCCGCGCAGGCGCAACAGGGCTTGCGGTATCGCTGGTTTCCGCTGATGAAATTAAACTGCTACAAGACATTGAGCGTTTGATCAATAAAGAACTGGATCGCAAGTTAATGGATGGCTTCGAACCTATTCATGACGTGCCACCTTCACTGTTTGGTATGAAACAACATCATCCGAAAAAACCAAAAAAGCCGAAGCAACCGGGCGATGCTGACAAACGGCACAGGCCTAAAAAACCTGACAACCGCAACAAACCCAATGGCTCTAAACCACCTAGGCGTCGTAAACCAAAGCCTAAATCTAAAAGCGCAGGCACTTAACTTAGAGCGAAAGGGGTAAACGAGCTGTTTAATCGCTTACTCACTTTGTTCAGCATTGAGTAATATTTGCGTGTTATTCTGACCTTCATTGCATGATGCTAGGGGCACTTTCATTTAATGGCAAAGAAAACACTAAACATTCGCGATAACACTATTTTTGATGGCGTTATCGCTAAATACTTACTCAAATACTTCTTCAAGTTCTGGTTTAAAATAACAGGCTGGCGAACCACTAACTCTGTTTCAACGGGTGCGGGCGTCACTATTGCGGCACCGCATACTTCCAATTGGGACTTTGTCTACGCGTTAGGCGCTGCTATTTTACTCGATAAGAAAATTTATTTTTCAATCAAAGATAGCTGGTGCCGCCTTCCTATTGTTGGGCCGTTTATTATGTGGCTTGGCGCTATTCCCATTGATCGTTCAAGTGGCGGTAGAGGCCAGGTCGATCTCATTAAGTCATTTGTTGAACGCCATAAAACCCAAGATATTTTCTTTTTATTCACACCGGAAGGCACGCGCGGCCAGTCCTACAAATGGAAAACGGGCTTCTACCATGTGGCTCAAGACACAGGCTTACCCATTTTTCTTGCCAAGGTCGATTACAAAATTAAAGAGTCTGGGGTGTTTCATAGCTACTACCTAACAGGTAATAAGGACGATGATATTCAGTCAATACAAGAGTCCTACACCAGCATCTATGGTAAATATCCAGATGACCAATTCCCACGCTATGTCGGACCAATGCCCGCTATTTCAGCACTGGATGCAGACATTATGCAGGCAGTTTACTCATTCAAAGGCATGGCGACCCAAGTGGAAATTGCGACCAAGGTTAAATTGGGTGAGCTGTCATCCAGCATGCTAGAGTTCTTAACGGATAACGGCATTCTTGAGCAAGACATAAAAAACGGTGAACCATGTTACCGCTTGACCTTTGTGGGTAAGGGTTACTTGCTACACCTCGTCCCTACCTTGGCTGTGCAATCGGTTACAGCCAATTGAAAATCGCATAGGGCACCATACTGGACACTGCGGCTGTTAGTAGAAAAACAAGCAATGGCCGCTCTACCAACGGATTTTCAATATCATCGGCATCGTATTCATCACTCTTACCCGTTAGCATTGGCTTGACTAAACGGCGTTTTTTCACGAATCGGTAAAAGGCGATCGCCGCTAAATGCAGCGCAATTAAGCCCAATAAAACATCTGAATTTGTAACATGCAGGCCAGTAGCCCACTCACTGGTCTCACTCTCAACATAATCAATTAGCGGCCCTGTCGTATACACATCATCATCAGCCACAAGTCCCGTTGCGACCTGCCCCATTAACACAACCAGCATTGCGACAACTGATAAGGCCGCAATAGGCGAATGCCCAATGCTCGCTAAAAGGTGAGTGGGTTTATTTTTCAGGTAGTTTATTAGGGTACGAGGTGAGGGAATAAAACGGTGAAACTGCGCGGTTGATGCTCCCCATATTCCCCACAGTAGGCGGAAGATCAGTAACCCAAAGATGCAGGCGCCACTAGTGACATGCAGCTCCATATTCTCCAACTTCACAGATGCCCAAGAGGTCACAATGGCGACGACCAAGGCCCAGTGAAATAAGCGTATAGGCAAATCCCATACCTTGACAGACGATTTAGCCTGCATTGATCTCATTAAAACACCCCAAAGGTTTGATAAAGTAGATTAAATACTACCCGTAGTCAGTAGCTTCTCAACAAACTCAGGAAGCATTTCACCTGCCTTTCCCTGCACCGATAAATCAAACACGGGACTACTATCCGTTGGATCTAGATTGAGCTCAACCGTTTGAGCCCCCATCTGTTTAGCAGCTTCCACATAGCCTGCTGCTGGGTAAACTTTGCCCGAGGTACCAATTGAAATAAACAAATCACAATTAATCAGGGCATCATTAATGGTATCCATAAGAAAAGGCATTTCGCCAAACCAAACGATATTGGGCCGCAGCGTCCCCGTTTTATTACAACAACGACACGCCTGATCCGATTTAATATCGTCTTCCCAATGAAACACAGTACCAGAATCGCTACAGCGAATTTGATCGAGCTGCCCGTGCATGTGAATGAGATGATTGCTACCCGCACGCTCATGTAGATTGTCCACATTTTGAGTAACCAGTAACAATTCTCCAGGCCACTCTGACTCAAGGCGTGCTAGTGCAAGGTGTGCAGGGTTTGGTTGAATTGCAGCATCTTTAAGCTGCCTGCGGCGATCATTATAAAATGTCTGTACTAACTGTGGATTAGCAGCAAACCCCTCAGGTGTTGCAACGTCTTCAATATGATGCTCATGCCAAAGCCCATCGCTGGCTCTAAAGGTTTGAATGCCTGACTCCGCAGAGATCCCTGCGCCGGTTAGTATGACGATATTCTGGATGGTATGACTCATGGTAGGCCTTATTGGAATTTGGCCAGTAGTATACCCTATCTGATGAGCCCCCAGACAAACTGAGGGCTCCATCTTATTTTTATTATGAAGTGCTAACTGCTTGGCTTAGAGCAGTCCGCGTCTTTTCAGTGCTGCCTGCTTGTCACGCACGCGATCTTCTTGGCGACGTTGTTTACGATCTTCCGCTTCAAGGCTGGCAATTTGTAACTGGGCTAAAATTTTCTGTGAACGGGTTAAGCGGCCTGAGGCAACTTCTGCTCTCAATGCTTCGATGCGAGCTGTTCGCGCTTCACGTTCAGCCGTCAATGGGCCTGCCGAGGCCACTGAGACAAAGGCACTCCCTGCAAGTAGCGCAGTCGCCATAAAGGTAGTAATTGCAATTTTCATCGTATAAGTCCTTTTATTAAATGAAAAAACAGAGCGTTAAATAATTAACATCTCTATGGTACATGACAGTAAAAATACGAAATAAATCTTATTTTTCAGTCAATTTTTTATAAATACTTAAGAAACAATGACTTGAAATCAAAAATATTCACCAAGCTTCGCCTAATAGGCTGCTGTAAATGTTGTCTGTCGTAGCCCTAATAATCGCTCCTGTTTTTGCTTACGTAACTTTGCTTTGTATTGTGCCAAACGCTGTTGACGTTTTTGACTAACGTTGAGTTTAGGGGGCTGTGGAGCATCGCCATGAAGTTCGCGAATGTGTTTTGCGTTGATAGGACGGCGTAGCTTAGCAACGCTAATAATGGGTTTTGGTTGATTGTCAACCTTGCCGATGGCTCTCATGAGCCCTTGCTCAGCGATAATTCCACCGCTGACGACAATGAACGAGACACTTAACGTCATTGTAATAATTATTTTCATCACTTAAATCCTTTTAATTAATGAAATTTGGGGGTAATTCAAGTGCATTATTCCAACACTTAATATGCTATGCGCAGGCATTTATAAAAAAGGCTCATTTTTATTTTTTAATTTAATAAAATAAGTAAAAACAAATAGTTAACGGAAATTTCTTACCACATAGAGAATATTGCTCACATAAAGAGGCTTAAGAAAAAACATTCCTCCCTTGAAAGCCGTGACAAATCGCGGCAAAGTCCGCAGTTATTTAGTTTTTCAGATAAGGTTTACACACCTCATGAACGTAATTGACGAGTTAGAACAGCGCGGCATGATCCAGGACATTATGCCTGGTACAAAAGAGCTATTAGGAAAAGAGAAAATTGCTGCCTATGTTGGCGTTGACCCAACGGCTGACTCGATGCACGTCGGCAACTTAGCAACCATTATGCTGCTGATCTTTTTACAAAAATATGGTCACACGCCCGTGGCATTAGTCGGCGGTGCAACCGGTATGATTGGTGATCCCTCCGGAAAAAGTGCAGAGCGTAACCTACTTGATGAAGCCACTTTGCGCCACAACCAGGAAGGCGTAGCAAAGCAAATGCAGCGATTATTAGATTTTGATACCTCTGATAACCCAGCGCGCATGGAGAATAACTACGAGTGGTTTAAAGGCATGGGGGCATTGGAATTTTTACGCAATGTCGGCAAGCATTTAACCATCAACTACATGTTAGCTAAAGACTCCGTCAAAAGTCGCATAGACACAGGCCTGTCTTTTACTGAATTCTCATACCAACTGATTCAAGGCTACGATTTTTACCACCTCTACAAACATGGTGGCGTTAAATTACAAATGGGTGGCTCTGACCAATGGGGTAATATCACCGCAGGCACTGAGCTGATTCGCCGTATGGATGGTGGTGAAGCTTTTGCATTCACTTGCCCACTAATTACCAAAGCTGATGGTAGC
>JBMZDT010000030.1:0-10877 GCA_049614505.1 Leucothrix sp. | reverse complement strand
CGGCGAGTACCGTGACGAATACCCAAACGGTGCGTGTACGCCACACCTCCTCAGCTACTCCAGGCACGTCAGTGAATACCACACTAACCATTGGCCCAAAGAGTGATACTTTCACCTCCACCACGGTAGGCCCGGATACTGATCCCGTCGCCTTTAACTTTGTTGATCAGACCGGAGTCGCCTTAGGCAGTACCCGAACCTCCGCAGCGATTACCATCAGTGGCATCAATGTCCCTGCGACGATCAGTGTGTCTGGTGGAAGCTATCAAATTAATGGCACGGGGGCGTTTATCAGTACACCAAGCACGATCACCGATGGTCAAACCGTGCGGGTACAACATACCGCCTCAGCAAATACTGCAACCACAGTAGATACAACATTAACGGTTGGTACTGTCAGCGACATCTTCACTTCAACGACAGCCACCGCTGCGGCCATTACGCCAGATGCCTTTACGTTCCCATCACCAAGAAATGTCATTGTGCTATCAGGTTCAGCGGTTCAGTCTAATGCTATCACCATTTCAGGACTGTCAGCAGTGGCAGGAATCATCGTCCAAGATGGGGAATACAGCATTAACGGCGGTGCATTTATTGCACAGGTGGGAACCGTACAAAATGGTGATGTTATCAGAGTCCGTCATGTTGCTTCAGGTGCTATTGGCGGTGTCACTACGACAACATTGACCATAGGAACGGCGACAACGACCTTCTCATCAACTACAACTGATCAAGGCATCATAGGAATTGAGGCCTCGACAGATGGTGGTGGTGGTAGCATTGCTTGGTTAGACTTACTACTGGTCTTATTACTCATGCTAACGCTCGGTGCGACAAGAACTTTCCACAACAGAGGACAGTAGGATGGTTGAGCTTTTTCAAGGAAGAAAGTTGTTAGGTTGTGTGCTGCTGGGCTTATTATGCCAGCAGTCTTTAGCCACTGAGCAGCCCAAAAGGCACTCTATGTTGTTTGCACTAGGCCTTTCATCCAAACTGGATAATAGTGTTAGTCAGCAGCTAGCGAGTGCGGGTTACTCAGGCATTGAAAGAACAGTGTCGGGCAAAGGTATTGGAGTTTCATTTGGCTACAGAAACTTCACACCAGATCGGCGCTGGAGTAGCGATTTTGAGTACCTTAGCCTAGGTAAGCGTTCTACAAGGATCTCCAAGATTGTCCCACCTGCTGGAAAAACAACGCAGCAGGTACTCAAGGATGTTGCCAATGCGTTACCTGAGCATGGCCAAGGCTTAGGAGTAACAACCACTAAACATATTCAGCTCAGTCCTTACTGGACAATGGAAATGGGAGCGGGTGTGTTTGTTGCACGCACGAATAGAGAAGCCAAGGTGGGCACTCAGACATTTACACTAAACGATACCTCAGCCAAACCCATGCTGATGCTGGGTATGCGACGACAACTGCGAAACGGTATGGGTTTGCGTGCAGTTGCTCGCCGCTTTTTTAGAGAGGGCGATGATATCGATCAAATTTCTGTTGGCTTTACTAAGGATTTTTGATCAGAGTCAACAACCCTCTTCAACATAGCCCGGCCAGCAGCCCATCAACGCATCTTGGAACGTTAATACGCCATCGTACTTTGGTGATGTGTCAAGTGGGCTGTTGAGGTGCTCTTTTATCCCGAAAGAGCCATAAATATTGAAGGTCTGTGGTGCGGTAAACAGTGCGAATAGTTTCCCGCCTGCATCCTTCCAACCATTCAGCAGCTTAATGTAATTTGCTTTCATCCGTGGATCTCTGTTGGCAGCATAGACAAAGTCCTGCAATCCGTTTCTGACAGCGACAGCATAGTTGCCTGGGTTTTTAACGGTTAAGTGCTGCCCTCCTTCGTAGGCATACAGTTCTATTTCATGTGAAGTGACTAGGTCTAACTCTGCCTTTTGCAATGCTAACAGCTTAATTGTGCCGTCTAAGCTGTCAGGGTCGCCTCGCAATGCGTCAACTTTGCTCATGTCATAAGGTAGATCCATTACCTCGAATATATCATCAACAGAGTTCGCTTCATCAAGCGTTTTAGGAATAACCGCAGTGTTGGCACAGTTGCCGCTTCGCGTCCAGCAGCCATGAAAATAAGGGGCAATGGCAACCGCGTCGGTGTGATTAACGGTTGTTCCATAGCTCAACATATGACGTATGAGGGTAGGGTATTTATTTTGCCCACCTAGTATGCGCTTTAAGCGTGCTCCATCAGGAAACTCTGCCTCAAATTTTTCAAATATTTGTGTGGCACGCTTTGCATAGTAACGAGTTCTTAAAGAATACTGTGTGGGTTGATAGTTAACAGGGAAGTTTGCCATTGCTGAGATATCACTATCAGCGGCACCTTTGAGGCTCATGTAGTTATGCCCCCAAAAACCCGAATTCCAGACCTCATTGGTATACTCAATATGAGCGATCAATGAGTCATCTAGCTCATTCGCAAGCAATGTTGCATACTTTTCAATATAGTTGTCATCTGCATTAAAGGGGATGTTTAACCAAGGATGGGCGCCTAGAAGATTGGCTAAAGCAATACCCACTTCAAGCGGTACACCCTGACGCTTTCGTACACTGGTTAAGTGTGACCCACCCCAACTTGGTTGATCTAAGGTTGGGCGCTCGGCCCAAGTTAGCGGCTGAGTAACACATTCATTATAGTCCGTTGTATCAGCGGGTGAAGGGTTGTCAGGTAGCGGGCAAGGGGTTTTAGACCCATAACCTTCAGGGCGACGTGGGGAAGCCTCCATCAGATTCATCATTCGTAATACCCGAAAATCTTTACTGAAGTTCAGGTAATCGGGGTTGAATACAATGGCATTGCGATTAGCTTTCAATACTTCTGCAAACTCAATGAAGGGCGTATCACCACAGTCATCCGCACTGTCAACATGGGTGAACGGTGAGCCTTTACAGATACCACCTGGCATAACAATGCGAATATTTCTAATGGGGTCGTTAGAGTCGATATGGGTAATGCTGACTTCTAGGCCACGAGAATTTTGAGGATTATTTGTTGAAGACACCGTCGTATCAACATTGGGGCAGCTTGCACCCGGAATTAGGTCTATATAATGCAGCCCTGCGACATTACTGACAACCTGTCGATTACAGCCCATGGCGCTAAAGTGGATGGTACCTACACCATCATACAGCACAGTGTATCGGCCGGTATGAAACGAATCACTCTGCGAATAGCGAAGTATTCGCGTGAAAGCATACTTGCTCTCTTGGTTGGCAGTGTCTGCATTGGCACAAGCAGCTGGAATACTTTCAGGCCAGCCATCGTTATAGGTAATGGCTTGGCAAGAGGTTTCTGTAAAAGGTCGCGCCACTCTAAAGATATCAACCGTTAGTAATGGTTGAAAGATTGCATCAGCCTCGGCTTGGGGCGTTTCTAGGTTCATCCCTAGCACACGGTTTGCCGGCAGTGAGGTGGGTTTAAATAGCTGCTGCTCTAGATCATACAAGCGAAAACCTGCTGTTGGGTTGCTGGCACCTGTTGCATTAAGCTCTGTCAGTAGCGCTGCTAGGTTCTTAATGACAGGGTTGCCCGTCGTATTTGCGGCTACTAAGGCTTCAATGCTAGTGGGTAAGTCAGCATCCGTTGCGGTACCAATCACAAGGCCAGCGACTTTAAAGGTGACGCTATTACTAGCATCTTGAGCAAACACACCATTTTGATTGGTTAGCTGCCCAGCTTGAGTGTTGCTGCCTGAAGTAAACTCAACGCCTGAAATAGGGTTGCGCCCCAGTGTCAGTACTGTTTTGGCAACAGGGTCAAGCTCAGCCAAGGTGCTCGGTAATTGATAATGGGTAATGCTGCTAGGCGCACCTTGCGACACTTCCAACAGGGTTGGTAGATTGTAGAGTGAAGGATTGCTTTGTGCGGCAGTATTGGCGGCTATCAGTGATTCTAGTGTTACTGTGCTGCCTGCTGGAATAGCGCTACCTGACAGGGTGCCTATTACAGCGCTACCTATCTTAAAAGTAATGTTTGTCAGCGGATCAAATGAAAAACTGCCGGATGTATCAGAGAACGCATTCGATGTGATAATACTGCGTGTTGCTGTTGTGTTGGGGGCAGCGGTAGTCATGTAGTGAACGTTAGAGGCCGGTTTGCCATTAACGGTGATGAGTGCTTGTTTGACAGGGTTTAGTGCAGCAAAAGTCGCTGGCAGTGTCACCTGTGGTGTCGCAGGGTCATCACTGTCCGCTAGTATCGCGGCTAAATCCTGAATCACAGGGTCGCTACCCGTATAAGCAGCAATTAATGATTCTAAAGTAACCGTGCTGCCTGCGGGAATGCTACTACCTTCGCGGGTGCCAATGACAGTCGAACCAATTTTAAAAGTAATGGTGGTTTGCGGGTCAAATTCAATATTGCCTGCCTCATCGGTAAAGGCGTCTGAGGTAATGATATTGCGAGACACACTGGGGTTAGCAACGGCTACCGTGGTGTAGCGCAAATTAGCCAGAGGTTTTCCGTTGACCGTTACTTCAGCATCTTGCAGCGGGCTGAGTGATGCAAAGTCAGTCGGTAGCGTAATGTGTGAGGATGAAGCCGTGTCACCATCAGCCAGAATGGCGGCTAAGTCTTGAATGACGGGATCATTACCCGTGTAGGCTGCAATCAATGACTCCATGGTGAGACCAGAGGCTAGGTTAGCCGCCGAGACGGTGCCAATAATAGTGTCCCCAATGCGGATTTCAACGGTGCTGTTGTCGGTGTAGCTAATGCTACCCGCCGCGGTTGTGGTGCCGCTAGTGTCCTGCGCACCCCCTGTGCTACTGAATTTAGCCCCTTGAACAGGTTTGCCATTAACCGTGAGTATCGTATTGTGAATGGTAACGGTGGGAGTGGGTGGGGTGTTGTCATCTCCACCGCCTCCACCACAGGCTGTTAAAAAAGTGGCAAGAAAGAATAATAGGGTGGTGCGATAGAGTATTTGCATACACATTTTTTCGGCCCGAGATAAAAATAACTTATTATTTAGTTTAGTAACTAATCATTAATATTAGTTCAATTGTATGATATCAGGCCAAGATACGGTCATACAATAGTGATTTTTGAACATAATATCAATTGGAATGAGTCGCAATCTCCTGTTTTAGCGCTCGAATCCACAAACGATAGCCATTGTTATTTAGGTGAATACCGTCGCCAATATGCAGTGATGGTTTTAACTGTCCGGCATGGTTTGTAAATTGATCGTACAAATTAATAAATGGGTAGCCTCGTTGTATCGCTAGGGTTTGTAACTGTTGGTTCAGTTGAACGATTTGTTTATTCAGCCCAGTTAACCCTAGCTGCTCATCCACTGGAAACACAGCCTGTACAATAATAGTACGTTTGTTGCTCGCCAAAGTAGACAAGTGGTTTAGGATGGCGTGGTAGTTTTTGATGATGGCTTTTGGGCTGCGTTTGGCTCGCAGCAAATCATTAATCCCAATAGCGATTACCACGGTTGAGGCCTGTTTAAGCGATGGATAGGAGGGAATGCGCCGCAGCAAGCCGACGCTGGAGTCCATGCCGATACCATAGTTAATGGCATTATTCGCTACCGCAGCGACGTTTAAACCTTGCGTTAAACTATCCCCCAAAAAGATAACTGAGCCTGGTTTAACGCTGCCATCAAGCTGTTGGTGGCTGCCCAGCATATCTTCATAGAGGGTCGTAATCTCCGGTGGGTTGAGCAATCGTGTGCCCAGTGTACGGTCAATGCGGTAGGGTAAATCAGTATCCCACATGGCCAGAAAAGCAAAGGCATGAATGGCTACCAGCCATATTGTTATTATTATTTTGATCATGGACTGTGTTTGGTTGGATTATATTAAACCAGTTCACCTCGTACTAATGTGACCCAAAAATCAGCGCCAGTCGTGAGTATGTCATCATTAAAATCATAATTAGGGTTATGTAAGCCGCAGCCGCCCGGCCCTTCTCCATCGTTGCCTAATAAAACATAACAGCCTGGCTTTGCTTGCAACATAAAGGCGAAATCTTCCGACGTCATAGGCGGCTCAAATGCGGTTGATACTCGTTCATCACCGACTAAACCACGCGCTGCGCTCGCAGCTTTCTCCGACTCTGCTAGGGTATTGATCGTTGAATCAAAGACGCTGGTGTAACTAAATCGGCAGCTTATACCATTCGCTGCACAAATTGACTCCGCCATTAACTGCATATTGTGTTTGATAGCCGCCTGAACCTCAGGCTGGAAGGAGCGGGTATCCCCCTTTAAGGTGACTTTATTAGGCACCACATTAACCGCACCATCAGCAATAAACTCTGTTACTGATATCACTGCATTTTCAGAGGGATTAATGCGTCGAGACACGATAGTTTGCAGCGCTAGTACAATCTGTGATGCCACCACGATTGGATCAACACCGCGATGCGGCATGGCAGCGTGGTGACCGACCCCTTCAATGACAATTTCAAAATTATCCTCTGAGGCCATGATGGGGCCGCTTTTCACAATGAAATGATTGAGCGGAACCGATGGAAAGTTGTGAATAGCGTAGACGTCTTGTACCGGGAAACGTTCGAATAGACCGTCAGCAATCATTGCCTTAGCCCCCTTGCCATGTTCTTCAGCAGGTTGAAAGATGAAAACGATGGTACCATCAAAATCGTCATGCTTTGCTAGGTGACAGGCAGCACCCAATAACATTGTGGTATGGCCATCGTGGCCGCAGGCGTGCATTTTACCTTCGTGTTGCGAACAGTGGTCAAAGGTGTTTTGCTCGTGAATAGCGAGGGCATCCATGTCTGCACGTAGCCCTATCATGCGCTCGCTGGTGCCACGTTTGATGACCCCTACGACCCCTGTGCCACCAACCTGTGTGTGTGTTTCAATACCCCATTCTTGCAGCAATGCTGCGACTTTTTCAGCAGTGCGATGTTCTTCAAAGCCTAATTCTGGGTGGCGATGAATGTCATGTCGCCATTGGCACATAGCTTCATGAAGGTAGTGTGTGGTGCGAGCAGGGCTAGTCATAAGTATCTACCAAAATCCTCTTAGAAACCCTAACTATACAAGCAGAACCGACTGTTTTCTTGTAAAAAAATCTTGGCCTTGAGTGAGTGATTGGTGTAACTCCCCTGTCACAAATTTGCCTGTAGTTTGGTTGCCTCTACATGGCCTGCGGCAACGGCTCGACGAATCCAAAACTTTGCTTCGTTTTTTGACTGTTTTTTATCAAGTAATATCAGTGCTAGCTGGTATTGCGCTTCGGTTTTACCCTGTCTAGCTGACCTTAGGTACCACTGCTCAGCCTTTGCTAAATCAGCAGGAATGCGGTCTTGGTAGCCCGTATGATATAGCTTACCCAATAGCAGCTGAGAGTTTCTGGAACCTGACCTCGCAGCTTCGGTGAGTAGCTGCAAGCCTTTTTCAGGCTGGGATGTGACAGCATCACCCGTTAGGTACTTTATACCTAGATTCTGTTGTGCATCGGCATTCCCTAGGGCTGCTGCGGATTGGTACCATTCAATGGCTTTGGTCATATTGCTTGGTACGCCATCGCCTTTTTCATTCATAACAGCAAGGTTGTAGTGTGCCTGTGGGATTTTTTGCAGAGCTGCGCGCTTAAACCATTTAAGTGCGGTTTTAGTACTCCGGGAAACGTGCTCTCCCTTCATGTACTGCGTTGCAAGCTGAAACTGTGCTTTGCCATGTCCACTATTAGCGGCATGCTGCAACCAGTAAAATGCCTTGCCCGGTTTAGTGGCAACATTTTGCAGTTTGCGTTTCATGAGGTTTGCCAATAAAAACTGGGCTTCGATATCGCCTTGTTCTGCGATGACTTCTACCACCTCACGGGCACGCACTAAGTCATTATTGGGAGTCATTGGGCTGCTCAGCAACAGTGCTAGGTTGAAATGAGCATCTCGGTTGCCATTGGTGACAGAAATCTCGTAGTACTGTTTTGCTAGCTGGAAGTTTTTATCCACTACCAACCCTACTTCATACAGGGAGGCGAGTTCAAAAGCTGCGCGGCCATGCCCTTTAGTCGCCGCTTGTTGCAGGAATGAAATGCCTCGTTTGAGTTTGTTCTGCTTGATTAATTCACTGCCCATTATAAATAGCTGTTGAGCAAGGGTATTTGATGGATTTGTACGGTTTTGTGCATCGACTCCAAGTGAAAGGCATAGGACGAGTCCCATGACGAACACTCGAACCATGCGTGTTGCATTAGCTGTCATGTAAAGCCCCTAAGTAAGTTATTTTTATTTTGAATTAGTGCAATAACACTACATTACTAAACTTAGAATGACAAATTACATGAACGTCATGTGCTTCAGGTTAACCCAATGAGACGGCGTGTTTCCTCTGATCTTAGCTCTAAATCGGTACCGACGTAGTTGTCTCCAGCGGAAGTACACAGGTAAGCAATGCCCTCGGCAACCCACTCTGGAGTGATATGGACGGACCAATCAAGCTGGCTGACAGGGTTGACACCAGATGCCCTAATCTTTGCCATCATATCCGTCGCCACAGTGCCTGGGCTAAGGCCCATGACCCGCACACCTTGTTCAAACGCTTCTAAATGGCCTGCTGCGGTCAGCATTTTTGCGGCTGCTTTTGAGGTGCAATAATGACTCCAACCATCCAGTGGCCGTGTTGCAGCCCCAGAGCTAAGATTAATAATGGTTCCCGATTGCTGTTTAGCCATGACTGGGATAGCTGCGCGTAGGCCGTGATAAACCCCTTTCACATTGACATCAATCGCATGGCCCCACTGGACAGGGTTGGACTCGCTTAATTTAGCGATAGGGTCGATCGTCCCCGCGTTATTTACCAAGATATCAAGTGAGCCAAAGGTTCGGACACAGTAATCCACCGCCCGCTGCACATCTATGAATTGGCTGACATCGCAAGGATAGATGTCAACGCTACCCCCCGTTGCATAAATACTATCGGCCAATGCTTTCAGTGACGATTGATCACGAGCTGTTAACAGCACTGTCGCGCCATACTCTGCTAATTTTAGCGCTGTTGCCTCGCCAATTCCCCGATTTGCACCTGTTATCATTGCTACTTTGTTGCTTAAATCTCTCATGATATCCTCGCTGGTTTGTTGCTAAATAATACATGGGAAACTCGATGACCTCACGTAACATTGTACTAACAGGCGTTAGCCGTGGGCTTGGCCGTTCACTACTTGATGGCTTTGTCAAAAAAGGTCATACCGTTTGGGGCTGCGCAAGGAGTGCAGATCAAGTGGCTGAATTGCAGCAAATATACGGTGCACCTCATCACTTTGCCGCCGTTGATGTTGCGGATGAAAATGCAGTGTCACAGTGGGCTAAGCAGGTATTGGTTGAGCATGGAACGCCTGACTTACTGATTAATAACGCTGCGGTGATCAATCCTAATCAGGTACTTTGGGAGGTTGCTCCTGAAGCGTTTCATCAGGTGACGGCTGTGAATATTAATGGCGTTTACCATGTCCTGCGTGCGTTTTTGCCAACGATGGTTGAGCAAGCAAATGGCGTGATTGTCAATTTAAGCAGTGGTTGGGGGCGCTCAGTCGCATCACATGTGGCGCCTTATTGTGCAAGTAAATTTGCCATCGAAGGTATGACGCAGGCTCTAGCCCAAGAGCTACCCTCAGGTATGGCGGCGGTACCATTGAGTCCTGGTGTCGTGAACACAGAAATGCTGCAATCATGTTTTGGTGAATCAGCAAGCCAATGTGCGTCGCCCGAAGACTGGGCTGAGACAGCAGTACCCTATATTTTAGGCATTAGTGCCAAAGACAATGGGCAATCACTCACTACGCCGTAAGCCAGAGCCATCGGCTGTGGAGTAGTTTTGTGGCCGTCGTAGCGTCGCGGTGGGTTTGAGTGCCTGTGGCTTCTTTGCGTAGGCTCTAAACTTATCTCGCCATGGGACTTCTATATAACGATACGTCAGGTAAGAGAGGCCTATGACAATCGTTAGTAATACCAAGGTAATCAGGTCAGCGTAGGGCGTTACCAAAACGGTCGATTCACCGTAGCTATTATTGATAATTTTAGTTGGGATCTTAAAGAGATTAGTCCCTAATGTTGCTGAAATGACAAAAATCAATGCGTGAATCATATAGATAGAGTAAGACAACGCCCCTAAAAATAGTAAGGGTTTGAGTGTTAGCATCCTTGTCAACAGCCCAACTTCTTGCACTGAAAAAATCAAAATCACGAGTGCAAATGAACCAAATGCAGCAAGTTGATAGTTGACCGTGATTGAGCTGCTAACCAGTACAATCATTAGGCCAACACTTAATACTTCGACTAAGGTTGCCTCTGCGGTTGAAAATTTAACGATGATTAATTGCGTCAATCGATAAACTGCTGCACCTAGAAAGAAGCCACCAAGACAGCGTACTAATCCCCAATCATAGGTCTTTAGCAAAGAAATGGGATTATTGGTGTAGAGCAGAAAATAAAATAACGCACTCAAACCTAAGCAGAGTACTAAGTCATTAAACTGCCTAAACAGTGAGATGCAGGCAAAAAAGATCAGGTAAGTAAAAAACTCAACGCTAATGCTCCACGCCGGAAAATTCCAACTCAAATAGTCGTGTACGTTCAGTGCATTGACTAGGAAAAGATTGCTAAAAAACGCGCCGACTCCATTGTGTTGTGCAGGATCAACAATACCCAAACCAAGCTTATGAAATGCAATGTACTTTGCGATGATGTAGGGCAGCCAGACAAGTAAAACAAACAAATGCAGGGGATAGAGACGCCCTAATCTCAGTAAGAAAAACTCTCTGAAGCTAAAGCTATCGAGTGATAAAAATTTTAGTGAGCTTAAAGTTTATAATCGTTCATATCTATCTGCAGGCAATTTTTTCTTGAAAGTTCAAAGAGGTCCGTTTGAAAGGG
>JBMZDT010000029.1:0-10953 GCA_049614505.1 Leucothrix sp. | reverse complement strand
ATTTGGCCACCAAATTGGTGATGCAGTGCTGATTGGACTGGCACAAATCATGCAGAAACATATTCGATCCACTGATGTTTTAGGCCGGTGGGGTGGTGAGGAGTTTATGCTTATTTTGCCCAACACATCCATTGCGCATGCCTACGAGCATATGAATCGTTTGAGGCAGCGAGTTGAAGTGGCTGACTTCAGCCCTGTACAGCAGGTAACTATTAGCGTTGGTTTAGTCAGTTGCACACGCTTTTTATGCGAGAAGAAGTTAATTGAGCTGGCAGACAATGCCCTATATGAGGCCAAAGAAAACGGGCGCAATCGTGTTGAACTTGCGCCTATTGTAGAGTCTACAGCTCAGTGTGATGATGTGACTCATGTGGCGATGCTTGAGTAGGGCGCATGAGCTGCACAAATCCTGCATAATAAATGCGTCGAATTTACAAAGAGACCGCATTATTTTTTGATGGGAATAAGCGATAATTTGCAGCATGAAAACTTTAATCCTGCTTGCATTATTAATCTTCCTTTGTGGTTTCCTACCCAATGAATCGCGTGTTATGCCTGTTAAAAACGCCACGCCACGCGATTGGAATGAGCAATCATTTTGGTATTATCCGTGGGGGCGCTCAGGGGTGCATAAAGGGATTGATATTTTTGCAGCCCAAGGCACGCCCGTTCGTGCAACAACGGGAGGGATTGTTCTGTACAGCGGTTTCAATGGCTTGGGTGGCAATGTGGTGTACATGCTTGGGGCTAATTGGCGATTTCATTATTATGCGCATCTTAACACAGTGACTGCGTCTGCCTTTACGCCAGTGGTCGCAGGCGAAGTGATTGGTACAGTGGGTACCAGTGGTAATGCTCAGGGTAAGCCGCCTCATTTGCATTATACCATTAAGAGCGCATTTCCAAGGTTTTGGACGTATGATAGTGATCACTATTCATCTTGGAATCGAACGTACTATCTTGATCCCGGAAAATTCTTGCAGGGAGTTTCGCAATGAGCCAAAAAAAAATACTGGTGGTGGATGATGATCCACACATTCGTGAAGTCATTAGTTTTGCTTTGCAAAAAGCGGAGATGTCCGTGGTGATGGCAGAAAATGGCCAGCAAGCACTAACACAATTTACAGAGTCACCTACTGACTTGATCGTACTGGATATTAATATGCCAGAGATGGATGGGCTCGCTTGTTGTCGGGAGATTCGTAAGTTATCCGAGGTGCCTATTCTGTTTTTATCGTCTAGAGATGATGAAATAGACCGTATTTTAGGGCTAGAGATTGGCGGTGATGACTATGTGACAAAGCCATTCAGTCCTCGTGAACTAGTGGCGCGTATTAATGCGATTTTGAAGCGTACTCAAAACTTATCAAGCATGCCTGAAGAGCAATCAAAAAACCGTTTGGCGCATGGCCAGCTTAGTTTAGACGCTGAGCAGCATGCGGTCTGGTGGCATACAACCGATGTGAATCTAACGGCAACCGAATTTGCAATACTTGCTCAGTTCATGCGTTACCCAAATAGGGTGTTTAGCCGCGATAGCATTATGAATAGCGCCTACCAATTTAATATTCAGGTGAGTGATCGCACGATCGATAGTCATATCCGACATATTCGCAGTAAGTTTGCGGCGGTGGGGTGCGACAGCATTATTGAAACGCTGCACAGTGTTGGTTACAAATTGTCATCATGCCAATAAACGCCAGAACGCGCAGTCGACGGCTCTATCGGCTTCGTACCATTTTGCTGGTTGTGATGCTATCTGTGCTGGTGTTACCCATTGCTAGTTTATTTCTGTTTCGTTTTTACGAAAATGAGTTGGTGCGCAGAACAGAAGAGCAGCTAATCGCTCAAGCTGCGGTCATTGCATCAACCTACCGTCAGTTAATGAATTTTCAAGGGGTGGCAGATACGGCGTCTAGTGGTTCTGTCGATGCGTGGAATGCCCGCAGTCGTTCAGCTAGTCGCTTGTATTACACTCCCATTGACCCTAAGTTGGATCTATCTAAACAGGCGATTTTGCCACGAAGAGCCGATGCGATTCCTGCGATTGTACCTGCTTCACTTAGGGTGAAAAGGGTGGGGCAGGTTATGCAGAATATTATGACGAATGCCCAACGCTATACCTTGGCAGGGATGCGTCTGTTAGATGTTAATGGCACAGTGATTGCTGGGCGCAGTGAAGTGGGGGAATCGCTGCGGCATATTGCAGAAGTGAGGCGTGCCTTACGTGGTAACTATAGCCCGGCCATTCGTGAGCGAATCTCTGATCAACCACAACCTCCACTGGCATCGATTAGTCGAGGAACGGGGATTCGGGTATTTATTGCTTTTCCCATCAAACATGATAATAAAGTTAAAGGGGTTGTTTACCTCTCGCGTACGCCGCAGAACATCCTCAAACATATGTATCAAATCCGGGGTAAGTTGATCTTGCTAGGATTTGTTCTGATTATGGTAACTGGGCTTTTGGTATTGTTTATCTCGTCCCGTTTGTCGCGTCCTATTCGTGAGCTGATTGCACAGACTCAGCAAGTGACCAAGGGCGAGCAGCATACCGTATCGTTACTGCATCAGCCGGGTACCTACGAGTTAGCTCAACTCTCAGGAAGTTTTACTGAGATGTCAGAGGCTTTGAAAGAGCGTTCGATGTATATCGACCGATTTGCCTCTCATGTCTCTCATGAGTTCAAGACACCGTTGACGTCAATGCAAGGAGCGTTAGAGCTGCTGCAAGAGCATGCGGATGATATGCCACATGAGCAACGGCAGCGTTTTATTAATAATTTATATGATGATACGGAGCGTTTGAAGCGCTTGGTCAATCGTTTATTAGAACAGGCACGAGCTGATTCGTTACAAACAACAAGCGAGCGTACGGACATTTTTCCAATCGTTCAGCAGCTAGCGAGTGCTTATGCGCGGCGAGGTTTAGCCATTGAGTATGAACTGGCGGCTTTACACTTAAATATCGCCCCCATTGCTTTTGAAACGGTGCTGACTAACTTATTTGAAAATAGCCTGCAGCACGGTGCTAACCATGTCAAAATGAGTGTCGAAGAGTCGTTTCCTGATTGCTTGATTAGGCTGCACGACAACGGGGCAGGCGTCTCTGAAGCCAACCAAGACAACGTGTTTACGCCGTTCTTTACAACGCAGCGAGAGGAAGGAGGTACTGGGCTTGGGTTAGGCATTGTTCAAGCGCTTCTACAAACGTGGAAGGGGTCTGTTAGGTTGATACCAACTGAACATGGGGCATGCTTTGAGTTAACGCTCTCAATGCCTAGCGCGCATTAATTGCCATTATTCATCGTCGTCATCTTCATCATCAACCTTTTTGCCAATTAATTTATTCCAAGCTGCCTTGCCCTCGCCTTTGGAGGCCGCTGTTAGCAATTGCCCAATAAGATAAATAGCGGGTATGTAGTACCAAAAGAACATAGCAAAGGCTAGCCATGCAGGCCACTCCCATAGTGAAACCGCGGCAATGCTAGCAAGCACTGAGCCCGCAATAGGGATAATAGAAAGCACCAAAGCACTCGGGGCTGCGAGTAAGCCATGCCAATCAAAGCTACCCACTAGCCACTCGTAAATAGCGTAAGTAATGAATACTGCCATAATGAAATAGGCAGAAACCCAGGCACAGCCAAACCGACTTTTCCACTTTGCCGCGCGTTTTTCATGGTGCACTTGCATTTCATGAAAGATGCGTCGGCAATCGCTACGTTTTAGTGATGGAAAGATCTGCTGCATTGCCTCAGAGCCTTTAAGAACGCCTGTTTCCATATCCTGTAGGTAAGTGTTAAATGAGTCAGGAAATAACGGACGCAAGACTTCCATGTCCTCAGAGGAAGCTTCTCGGCATAAGAAGGATTCAAGCGATTCGCTGGCCGCTTCTATACGTAAACGTTCTTCACGCCAGGCTTTGCGTCCGGCTTTAAGCGAGATGGTAAAGTCGGCAACTACTTTGAAGTTTCCATCATGGCGTTGACGATGCACTGTAAAGAACAATCCCGCCCGCGATAAGTCTGTAAAGGATCGCCCCATATCTTTTAGTGCTTTTTCAAAGAACATCTCGCCATCCCGGCTAGGGTCAGCAATGATGATGCGAGTGCGCCCAGATATTGCTTGGTCAAATGCGTCTTTTGTTGTGTTGTACGCTGCGTGCATGATGTTGTAGGCATCATCATCTTGCGGCAGGCCGCTCGTTGTTATGGCATAAACAAACATACTATTTCCCGAATCTAGTCTCGTACTTGTCTGGATCGAAAGGTACGACCTTTTAATTTTCCAGCGTTTAACTTATGCAATGCTGGCCTGATGACATCGCGATGTACAGCAACATAAGACCAGTTGTCAAAAATATGGATCTTACCAACTTGTTTGCCCGCAATGCCTTGGTCACCTGTCAGTGCACCAAGGATATCGCCCGGTCGCAGTTTTTGTTTTTTACCACCATCAATCAGTATCGTGCTCAGCATGGGTACTATGGGTGGGTTATCCAGCAAGCTTAATGGTGGTAGTTCTTCTGTTTCATTAATGGGGTCAATATCGCCATCAAGCAAGGCAACTCGATGTGCTTCTGCTTCAGAGTACAGCGAGCAGGCAATCCCTGTGCTACCTGCGCGTCCAGTGCGACCGATTCTGTGCAAATGTACCTCTGGATCATGAGCGATGTGATAGTTAATGACCATGTCAATGGCATTGATGTCTAACCCTCGGGCAGCAACATCCGTGGCGACTAATATAGAAATGCTTTTATTGGCAAATCGAACCAGTGTTTTATCACGGTCTCGCTGTTCAAGGTCGCCATGTAGGGCCAGCGTGCTGTAGCCATTTTGCACCAGTGCATCAGCAACTTGCTGCGTTTCTTTTTTAGTATTGCAAAAAACAACTGTCGACTCTGAACGATGGTGCTGGAGCAGCAAACGCAAGGCGGTTAGCCGATAAGGATCAGACGTTGTATAAAAATGTTGTTTGATAATACTGCTGTCATGTAGCGAAGGTGCTTTCACCATGACAGGGTCTTGCATTATGTTATTCGCTATTTTTTTAATTTGCTTGGGGAAAGTGGCGCTAAATAGTAATGTCTGGCGCTGTGAGGGCGTTTGTTCAATGATCGTTTCTAAGGTGTCCTGAAAGCCCATTTCTAACATGCGATCAGCCTCATCCAGCACCAAGGTATGTACGTGGTTGAGTTTTAAGGTGCCGCGTTTGATATGGTCTTCAATGCGTCCTGGTGTGCCAATGACAATGTGTGCCCCATGATCCAATGAGCCTGCTTGAGGTCCAAATGGCATGCCACCGCATAGGGTTAAGACTTTGATGTTGTGGATGTTACGGGCCAGTTTGCGAACTTCTTTGGCGACTTGGTCAGCCAATTCACGGGTAGGACAGAGCACCAATGCTTGTATGCGAAAGCGTTTTACTTCTAATTGGTTTAATAGGCCAAGGCCAAATGCAGCGGTTTTACCAGAACCGGTTTTACCCTGGCCAATAACATCTTTGCCTTCTAGGATGTCTGGCAAACTCAAGGCCTGAATCGGCGTCATCTCAGAATAATTGAGCGATGTTAAGTTTTCAAGCAGATTAGGGTGGAGTCGTAGCGAAGCAAAAGCGGTGGAGCTCACAGTGTTATCCTGACGTTGGTGAAGGAGTCTTACGACTCCGGACACCTAGTTTACCTTGTTTTTGAGCTCAGTTTTTGATTGAAACAGATTTATCAGATAATCGCTTAACCATTTAGCGTGACAAGCTGGGTGCTTGCATCGGAAATTAATCGGTTTAGTTCCGCTTGGCTGTACTGCCCGTACAGGATGCTGGAGATTGCAGCCGAGTCAACGATTTGCTTATTCTCTTGAATGCCATAAAGCAGCCGAGACAACAATGAGAAGTCGATGTCACGAATGTAGCTCTTTCGCTTATCCATTTTCCAAAGCTTGTTTTCAGGAAGTTTAGCTTCACCTTTCAGTGATAAATTAAATAGATCCGACTTCATGAAGATGGTTACGCAGTTGCGAACCGTATTGCTGTCCAGTTGACTGTTGAACGCTTTAAACAGTGTAGACTCTATTTCCTGGCGGGAACTGGGTGGGAAAACGAGAATCTGATGATAAGACTTGATTAAAGTGGCTTTAGAGACACAGTGCCACTCTCGAGCTCGCAAAAACCGCAGGTACATATCCACTGTGGGCTCTTTGTTTTCGAGTCGGTTTGCTTGAGCTGGAGCAGGTTTATCGTGAGCGATAATGGGCGATTTTTTCATTTCGATATACGCCATGACACCCAGAGAGTCAGCAGAAGGCGTCAGCTTAATTGCTGAAATGCCCTCTAAGAATAATCGAAAATTAGCATAGCCGTGTTTTTTTTCATCGAATGCTGAGTCAATCTCTAGCATGCGCTTTTTGAGCTCGGCACAATCGGCATAGCCATTGAGACTGCGTAGGGTGTTACGTGCCAGCGCCGCAGCTTTATTATACCCCGTGCCTGTGAGCCGCTTAGGTTTTGCGATGACGCGGTCAGTAAAGATAAAGCGAGAGCAAGATGATTCGACACTTTTGCTAAGAGGGGATTTGGGGCCAACACCGATGACCTCTTTACCCAGTGTACGTAACTTGCGAAACAGTGAAGAAAAATCAGAGTCGCCTGTGGCAAGCACAAAACAGTCAATCTCAGGATGCGTCAAGGCACACTCAATGACATCAATTGTTAGCTGGATATCAGCCGAATTTTTCCCTCGAATAGGGTGGAAGTTGTGTGAAAAGTCGAAGCCCAAACGGTCTAGGCTAATTTGCAGTGAGCTAATGTTATTACTTGACCAATTTCCATAGGCTTTACGTATAACGGTGGTGCCTTTTTCTTTAAGCTCATCAAACAGATATTCAGGGCCACTGTGCTTTACCCAGTGGGTTAAGTTTTCAACATCTATAAAAATTGCGATGTTAGATGTATTCATATCATCCCCTTTGTAGCCGGCTTATTTAAGTATTCGTTATTTTTCTAGGCAGGATCTAAGACATGCTATTTCATAACACTGGCCTCCATTGACTGAGTTTATTGGGAAGAGGTTTAATAAGAATATACAGCAGAATATGCGAAGAACAAGTTTAAAAGCTTAAACTTTTGTTCATTGACTTAACTATCCGACAGGCGTGCAGAAAACATCATGGAGCATTGCTGTTACTGTTTTGATATACTTTAATTTCATGATTAGATGAAGATTTTGGCTTTGGTAAATTCTAACAGTACGTTGAAAAATGCAGTATTTGCACCACTGTATAACAAGCAGCAATTTGGTAAACAGTTACGATGAAAATCCCAAAGAGAATCCAACCGTTAGTTGATGATGGCTTGATAGATGAAGTACTTAGCCGACTAATGAGCGGCAAAGAAGCCGATGTTTATGTCGTTCGCAGTGGGGATGAGCTACGGTGTGCAAAAGTCTACAAAGAAGCAGCAAAAAGAAGCTTTAAGAAAGCCGCGCAGTATACCGAAGGCCGTAAAGTGCGTAATTCTCGTCGCCAACGGGCGATGGAAAAAGGCTCTAAGTTTGGCCGCAAGGAACAAGAGCAGATTTGGCAAAATGCTGAGGTTGACGCGTTGTACCGATTGGCTGATGCAGGTGTTCGTGTGCCAGAGCCTTATGGTTGCCTAGATGGTGTACTGCTTATGGAGCTAATCATCGATGCAAACGGTGATGTCGCACCCCGCTTAGGCGATGTGTCCATGACCGATGAAGAAGCCATTGGTCATCATGCGTTTGTGATGCAAGATATTGTGCGCATGCTCTGTGCAGGGTTAGTGCATGGTGATCTTTCTGAGTTTAATGTCTTACTAGATGAATACGGGCCTGTCATTATCGATCTCCCGCAGGCTGTTAATGCTGCCGCTAATAACAATGCAAAGTCGATGTTAAAACGTGATGTTGACAACATGACCCATTATTTTGGCCAATTCTCTCCGGATTTGTTAGATACTCACTTTGCAGAAGAGATTTGGTTGCTTTACGAAGAGGGTAAATTGCGCCCAGATACTATCTTAACTGGCGAGTTTGTGGCTAATGAAGAAGCCGCCGATGTGGATGCGGTGATGATCCAAATTCAAGAGGCTTATCGTGAAGAGCAAGAGCGTTTGGAACGAATCAAAGAGGCACAGGAAAATTAACGCCTAAGCGTTCAAATAGTTGCTTTTTAGCGCTGTAAAACTCTGGTAATTTTTTATCAAAGGGCAGCAGAGTAACCTCAGCTAGCTGGGCCAGTGCGTTCAGTCTTTTATCTTCCCCTAACAAAGACACAGACATTCGTTCAATTTGCTCGGTGAGTGTTTGTAAGCTCGTGTTTCGGCAGGCCACTAAGTAGTCTGCATTTAGGTTCAAAATAGCAATCGTTCTATCGGCTTTGAGTTGCTCATCAGTACCTAACGTTGTTGAGGCGGCTACTAGTCCTGTGATTTTGTAATCAAAATAAGAGGCACAGTTCCTATCAAAAGGGCTGATAAACCAATCATCAGCGTAGTCTTCTGATTTATGATGACCACCGAATGTTTCACTATGTGGCAATGTGCCTGAGTACACGTCGTCCATAATAGAAAGAATAATATTGTGCGGTACAAATGTACGTTCAGGGTAATTGCTGCGAGGTGCAATGTGCTCTAGGTGGTAGCCCAGTTCAGTGTTGTCTAGCGACAATTCGGTATACGCACAAATCCCTAACTGTTGTTTATAACACGCCTTTCGGATGTCCTTCTTGTTCGTTCGGCGCCATGCTTTTTTAGCGGCAACCGTCGTTTCTGGCGGATTATGTCGCCGTCTATTTAAACACTTTGATAGAAAGCGCTGTTTGATATACCTCACAATTTAGGCAATCCGCGTTTTTTTATCCTACTTTTCACCATATTCTAAGAACTTTTTAAGCTTTTTAACTATCCTAATGTTAATAATAATGAGTCAAAGGAAATTGACAAATGAAAAAATTGAAAAAGGATTTTAACGCCTATAGGAATAGATTTTTCTGCTTTTTACTGTGCTTTTTTGCAAGCAGCTCTCAGGCGGCCATCCCTTCTGACTTTCAGAATGAAAAAGATTTGGCTGAAATTGTGTCTTACATAAAGTCACATTATGAAGTTTTATCAGATTTACGCGTGATTGATCTGGCTGAGCTAACGGTCTATTACGGCGACAGTTGCCGGCTTCAGTTTGTGCGTAAAGTTGTTAAAAGAGAAGCGGGTTGGGTTGGCCCCGCTGAACCCATTGAGTTCAAGTCCAAAGAGTGTATGGATGATGTGGTTAAGACTGATCAACAAGATGTACCTAAAGACAAGGTTGCTCATGGCGTGATTGTTGCTGTTGTTAAAGAAGAAGGCGCAGCAACCTGCTCGCTACATATAAAGGATGAAGCGGGTAAGGTGCATAATGAGCTGGCGATTGCTCAGTTGTGTAGTGATCAAACGGCACTAGATAAGCCCTATGAGTTTATTTATGAGCAAACTAACGTAGTAGATAGCTGTGGTGACCCAGACTGCGCAGATGCTGAATCGGTTTGGCTGATCGCTGAAGTAAAGTAATTCTAATGTTATAACGTAAAGGACTGCTATCCCCCGATAGCATTAATCAGAGGAGGTTTCATAATGAGCCTAAATAAAAAGTGGCTTAGCTGGGCCAATAGAATGAGTGTCTTAGTTGTTTTGGTAGGCTGTGGGTTTGCCTATTCGGCATTGCCGCCAGAATCCCAAAATGAAAAAGATTTGGACGTCATGTTGTCTTATGTAAAGGCGCACCCTGACGTATTGTCCAGTTTACAGGCGATCGATCTAGGCATTTTAACAGTGTACTACGGTGAAGGTTGTAGCGCTGAGTTTACCCGCAAAGTGGTTGACCGGCCTAAGGGCTGGGTTGGCCCTGCTGAGCCTCTGGTATTGAAGAAAAACTTCTGCCCTGAAGAAACAACAACCGCAGGCTTAGAGGGTGATGGTTTAGGTGGGATTACGTCACGAGCAACGGATTCTTGCGGTGCCGAGGTTGTTAAAGTAAAAGACGAAGGGTGTAAAATCACACCAGAATAACAATTGGTATGAGCACACATGCTACCCAACTCAATGCAGTGTTGAGCTGGGTTTTAGTGTTTATCAGCTACCCCATCGTGCAACCAGTGCTTTTACATGGTCAGCATAACTGTCCGCTTGAAACGCTTGAAATACTTCCCAAGAGCAAAATGATGTGGCGTCTTTGACTCGGTGAGGGAATAAAATGCCGTCAAGGTGATCGTACTCATGCTGCCACGTGCAAGCGGAGTAGCCACGTATTTCACGAGTGTGGTGTAGGCCTTCACGATCATAATACGAAACTTCTATTTCGACATGACGATCTACATTGCCTCGCATTTGTGGCACAGATAAACAACCTTCATTAGACACGAAGGTTTCATCCGTCAAGAATCGAATGGTTGGATTGATGACAACCGTTAGTGGGACTTTGGGCTTGTAGGGGTAGCGAGGGTTGCCATCAATCTCAATAACAAACAGCCGATAAGGAATGCCAATTTGATTGGCAGCAATACCAGCGCCGTTAGCATCCCGCATAGTGTCAATTAAATCATCAATCCAGCCTTGTACTTCAGCGGATTCAATTGTATCAACTGGTACCTCCTCAGCGCGTGCGGCTAAAACTGGATGGCCTATTTGTAAAACGTTTCTGACGGTCATTGCGATCTCCCAATGGTTGCGCGCATAGATTATGTGTCTGGATAGTTAAGTAAAAACAATCACTTGACGCTCAGTGTTTTAGCTATCACACTGAATCATATCAGATTTTATTTCAGCAACAGCGGGTAAATCATGCCAGTTTCTAAGACTAATACCTTGGGTTCCGTTAAGATATTTTTTGGCCAAAGCAAATCTTGTTTAATGGTTTTGTTGATGCTTGCATCGATGTTGTCATTGCAAGCTCGTGCTGATTCAACT
>JBMZDT010000028.1:0-11300 GCA_049614505.1 Leucothrix sp. | reverse complement strand
ACCTTGGTAATCCAGCCTTCATTTACCTTGCCATCAGCATTCGCACTTTCCCAAATGTCTGCAGAATGAAAATGTGAACGGCTGGCATTGGGGTAGCCCACACCTTGAATCCAAGCCATATCACCATCTTTCCATAGCCCCATCAGTGAGCGCAGGTAAGGATTAATGCCCATATCGCCTTTCAGGTGCATTGAGTTTTTAATCGCAATATTAGGGCGTAGCTTATGGTAAAGCTCGTCTTCAAACGGCACCAGCGTGTTAAGGCCGTCGTTACCCCCCTTAAGCTCAACCATTAGTACGATGCGATCAGGCCGCTCCAGCTTCTTAGCGATATTGGAGGCGTTGGTTGGATTGGCGAACACAGAAGGCATGGAGCCAATCAGTGGTGTCAGGCTGGCATATTGCAAGAACTCACGACGATTCATAGTAAGGTTTCCTTGACGAGCGGGGTAATCATTTTAATTGGTAGGCTGGGTCGACAACGAGTGCCTTGACCAAACGCAATTTGCCTGGAACCGTTGGCAGCTCAAGCGCTGGCTGCCTAGGGAGTAACCATTCAACAACCGTTTCGCCATTCGTCTTTGGTAGACGTTGTTCTGTATGAGCCGAGGTTTTGGTGGTTCTTGTCAGACGATTCAGTAGCGAGTTACGCACCAACAGCGTTTGGGTGTCGATCCACTGTTTACCACCCGGCCAGCCTTTGACGTTAGGCGGGTCAAATAAATCTTGCCCCAGCAATTGGCTGCTACGAACCAGTTCTGCTACAGCAGGCCTGCTGTAAGGTAGAGAACGTAAGGTGCCAACCACTAAATCGATGGGGGATTTAATGAGTCCACCACGGTGCTGTTTCGACCAAAACTCATCACTGTTAAGCACTTCTTTCAACAAGACTGATACTTGATAATTAGCATTACGAAAAGTATTGCCCCATTTGCGAATAACACCTGCCGGCGGCGTGTGGTAGCTGACAAATTCATGCCAAAACTTTTCGGCGATAAATTCGGCTGTGCGGCGGTTTTTCAGAAGAACATCTAAAACCTGGTCGCCACCCTTAACCCACTGGTTGAGGAATTTAACTCGTTTGCCTTCATTTTCCTTAGGGTCATAAGTAAAGACGCCTTTTTCCCGATCCGCTCCCCAGCCAGTAAAAGCAATCGCGGCTGCTTTAATATCTTGTTCTGAGTAATGGCCACGACCCAGCGTAAATAATTCTAAAAGTTCACGGGCAAAATTTTCGTTAGGTTTACCTTTCTTATTAAGCGAGCCATCTAAGTAAACTAACATGGCAGGGTCACGTGCTATTTTGCGAAGCATCACTGCAAAGTTACCCAAAGCATTGTCTCTGAGCAGCTGATTCTGCAAATACATGATTTTGGGTTGTTGGACTTTTTCGAAGGAGGAAGTGAAGTGGTTGTGCCAGAAGAGAGTCATGCGTTCGTGGACAGGGGCTTTCGTGGTTAGTAGGTGATTCATCCACCATTGTTTCAGTCTAACTGATTCACGGCCCATTTGCATTCGAGCATCACGCTTGCCTTTGTTGCTGTGATTACTCATCTTCATGATGTTATTCCACGAAGTCATCGGTGGAAGAGGTGGTGTCTTGTTGGGAGTATGTCTCAAAAGAATATTAACAGCATCCTTACGGCCTCTGCCTTTGAGGTTGCTTACCGTATCCCACTCCTGCCCAAGAGCTGTTCTAGATACTAGATGCCGTGCATCCGAAAAATCAAGCCTTTGCATTAACTTCCCTACTAAGTTCTGCGTTTAAATAACGTATAAAGTACTTGTAATTGTTATTGCCTCTATCTAAATAGAGTTCGTCCCTGATTCGATCAATGTATGTGAAGTTTTGTAATCTTCTTATACATAAAGAATGACCTAGTACACTAATGTTGGTAGTGTGCTGTGTGATATCCCCCTTTTAGATCGACTTAGGCGTAGTCGCCCCCGACTCAATTTAAGTATAATCACATATCTAATATGAATTCAAGTTACATAGACGAGTTAGAGCAGCGCCTTGCGAATTTTTCGGAAGATTGGGAAGAAGCCCTGAAGAAAAGGGTTTTAGTCTGGAGAGTGCGTTTATTGGCCGGAGTAGTATTGTCTTTAGTGCTTCCTGTGGTATTTCCTAATCTTTACTGGTTTTGGTTAGTAGTGATGGGGTTATCCGCAGGTTCATTATTTGCACTATTAAAAAGCAACGCGGATATGAAAAGGCACGTCACCGCCTGTCGGGAACATATCAGAACGGCCCGGTTATATGAAAAACGTAAGGTTTAAGTAATGATAACTCAAGGCTTTCTTAAGTGATTAAGGGTGTAGTCCTAACCCAAGTATGGGTATAATCCGCGCCAATTATCTAGTTTAGAGAAAAGTCGTGATAGAGAACTTAAGAAATATCGCCATCATCGCTCACGTCGATCATGGTAAAACCACGCTGGTTGACAAGCTGTTACAGCAATCAGGTACGTTGGGTGATCGCGCTGAAGTGGTTGAGCGTATGATGGATTCCAACGATCTTGAGAAAGAGCGTGGTATCACGATCCTTTCAAAAAACACTGCGTTACGTTGGAATGACTACCGTATTAATATCGTCGACACGCCAGGTCACGCAGACTTTGGTGGTGAGGTTGAGCGTGTGTTATCGATGGTAGACTCTGTTCTGCTGTTGGTTGATGCAGTTGATGGCCCAATGCCACAAACCCGCTTCGTGACGTCTAAAGCCTTTGCGATGGGCTTCAAGCCAATTGTGGTCATCAACAAAATTGACCGTCCTGGCGCGCGCCCTGATTGGGTGTTGGATCAGACGTTTGAGCTATTTGATAACCTTGGTGCCACTGACGAGCAGCTCGACTTCCCAGTCGTCTACGCTTCAGCACTCAATGGCTTTGCGGGGCTAGATGCCGATGTCACTGAGGGTGATATGACACCCTTGTTCCAAGCGATCGTCGATAATGTATCGCACCCCGATGTTGATCCTGATGCGCCATTTCAGTTGCAAGTGAGCTCGTTGGATTATAATTCGTACGTTGGTTTGATCGGTATTGGGCGTATTAAGCAGGGCCAAGTATCAAAGAATACGGTTGTTAAAGTCATTGATTCAGAAGGCAAAGTGCGCAACGGGCGTGTCTTGCAGCCTTTAGGCTTCAATGGTTTAGATAGAATTGAGGTTGATACTGCTCAAGCAGGCGATATCATTGCCTTTACAGGGATGGATAAGCTAAATATCTCAGACACACTGTGTGACCCTGAGCATGTTAATGCACTGCCGCCGCTATCAGTCGATGAGCCTACAGTTAGTATGACGTTTGGTGTGAACAACTCTCCTTTTGCAGGTAAAGAAGGTAAATTTGTTACTTCGCGTAATATCAATGATCGCCTGCAAGAAGAGTTGCTGCACAATGTGGCTCTGCGTGTTGAAGCGACGGATGACCCAGAGAAATTCAGAGTGTCAGGTCGTGGTGAACTGCACCTTGGTATTTTGATTGAAACAATGCGCCGTGAAGGGTTTGAGCTGTCGGTTTCTCGTCCTGAAGTTGTGGTAAGAGGCGAGGGCGATAGTCGCGAAGAGCCTTATGAGGCATTGACAGTTGATGTGGAAGAGCAAAACCAAGGCGCTATCATGGAGAAGTTGGGTGAGCGCCGTGGCGACCTTAAAAACATGGTGCCAGATGGGAAAGGGCGTATTCGTTTAGAATACATTATCCCTTCACGCGGCCTTATCGGTTTTCAGACTGAGTTTATGACACTGACGTCAGGTACCGGTCTTCTTTATCATACTTTTGATCATTACGGCCCTTACCGCAATGAGAAAATTGGCCAGCGTAATAACGGTGTGTTGATTTCAATGGCGACGGGTAAAGCGTTGGCTTATGCCTTGTTTAACCTTCAAGAGCGCGGCAAGCTATTCTTAGGGCATGCCGAAGAAGTTTACGAGGGCATGGTGTTAGGTATTCACAGTCGTGATAGCGATTTGGTTGTTAATCCAACTAAAGCTAAGCAATTAACTAATATTCGCGCGGCTGGAACGGACGAAAACTTGATTTTGGTTCGCCCAATTCGGATGACATTAGAGCAGGCGCTTGAGTTTATTGATGATGATGAGTTGGTGGAAGTGACGCCAGAGAGCATTCGTTTGCGTAAGCGCCACTTAACTGAAAATGAGCGTAAACGTATGTCACGCTCATCTGCTGCATGACAGTCTTTAATGCCTAAAATGCAAAAAAAGGGAGCTTAGGCTCCCTTTTTTATGAGGTTAATGGTGCCTTCGAGCATCAAATACATTGTGCATTTGTGAAATTTTATCCAGTAACTCCGACAGCTGGGTGACATTGCGAATTTGTACGCTAATCGTAAGGTACGAGGTTAAATCAGTTGATCCGCGGCGGGTTGAAATATTGGTAACGTTGACTTGCTCTTTAGCCAGTACGGATGCGACGTCTCTCAAGAGGCCTGGTTGATTTAACCCATGTATCTGGATGTCCACCTTGTAGCTGCTGTCTTCTTCGCCCCAGTCTGCTTCCACTAGCCTAACGACTTGTTCTGAGGTGAGGTTTTTTTCGTTAATGTTCGGGCAGTCTGTGCGATGGATTGCGATGCCGCGTCCAATCGTAATGTAGCCAATGATTTCATCGCCAGGTACGGGCTTGCAGCAGTTGGCGGTATCGACGAGCAAATTGCTGACACCCCGAATGTGTATGCCACTACCTTTGCCTTGGTCCTTAACTTTTATGCGGCGGAAGCTGACTTCATCTTCATGATTAGTATCATCAAGTGCATCAGTGAGCTGTGTCGCATTAATATCGCCTCGACCGAGCGCGATGAGGAGTTCGTTTTCGGTTTGTTGATGGAATCGCTTGCAGAGCATAGATAGGTCAAGTTTTTTAATGCCCAGCCGCTGCTGCTCTTGTTCTAATAAAGCAAGGCCATCTTCCCGGTTTTTACCATGATCCTGTTGGCGGAACCATTGCTTGATTTTGCTGCGAGATCTGGACGAGCCTGTGTAGCCTAAGGTAGATTTCAGCCATTTTCGATTAGGGCGCTCATCTTTACCCGTTAAAATCTCAACCTGTTCACCGTTATGTAGTACATAGTTGAGCGGTACAATTTTGCCATTGACTTTGGCACCTTGGCAGCGATGGCCTACTTTGGTATGGATGGCGTAGGCAAAATCAACGGGCGTAGAGCCTTTGGATAAATCAAGAATGCTGCCTTTGGGGGTTAAGACAAAGACGCGGTCAGGGAAGATTTCAGATCTAAAGTCTTCTAATAGCTCATTATCACTTTCACCGCTTTCTAATAGATGGCGTAACGAGGCAACAGCGCGCTCCATGGCTTGATCGTTACCGCCGCCTTCTTTGTAGTTCCAATGGGCTGCAACACCCAGCTCGGCATAGGTGTGCATGTCCTGTGTGCGAATTTGGATCTCGACATATTTGCCTTTAGGGCCAATAACCACTGTATGAAGTGATTGATAGCCGTTAGGCTTGCGGTTGTTAATATAGTCATCAAGCTCCTCAGGCACATGTTTCCAGTGCATATGAACTAGGCCAAGAATTTCGTAGCACTGTTTGATGTCCTCAACAATGACACGGACGGCTCTTAGGTCATAGAGTTCCTCAATCGTTAGATGCTTACGCTGCATCTTTTTCCAGATGCTGTAAATATGCTTTGGCCTGCCTGAGACTAGGCATTGAATATCATCGTTTTGCAGGATGCTTTGCAATGTATCGGTAAATTCTTGAAGGTATTCCTCGCGCTCAATTCGGCGATCATTGAGTGACTTAGCAATTTTCTTATAGGTTTTAGGTTCCAAATAATGAAACGAGCGGTCTTCCATTTCCCATTTGAGCTGACTAATGCCTAAACGATTGGCGAGTGGGGCAAAGATGTCCATGGTCTCTTGCGCAATCACTGTGCGTTCATGGGGCGTTGAGTTGCCTAGTACTCTTAAGTGCTGTAGCCGCCACGATAAAATAATGAGTACAGCGCGTACATCATCGACCATGGCCAGAAGCATGCGCCGCAATCTTTCAGCTTGCTGTGGCTCAGTCATCGACTCCCCTGAGGTCGGGGGTTTGAAGTTTTGCAGCCATCGAACATTTTTAACTAGATTAGCGGTGGCTTCTGAGAACTCGTCTCGGATGACTGCTAACGTATATTCTTCCTCAAGCCTTAGATCGCACAGCAGTGTTGCCACTAACGTCATCTGATCAACTTGAAGGCTGTGCAGGGTGTCAGCAACATCAAGGCTGCATGGGTTTTGCTCAAAAAAATCTAGGCTAGGGTGGGCCGTAATTTTCTTAACGATATGATGAATGCGCTGTCGATCCTCCGCGCAATCGGTAAGGCATAACAAATTTGCCCATTGCTCGGTATTGCGCTGGGTAGTGTCACTCAGTTGGCTGTGCTGCATGTGTTGATGGGTCGTGTTGGTTGTTGGCGAATATTATCACGTGGCGAGGCGGCTTTTTATTACCTTCTTGTATACTCGCGCAGTCGGTTTTCAAGGTATTATTATATTTTGCGACGCAGTATAGCATAGAAGCGTGCTTGTTACGGCAAATAATGAATGGCGTGTCATTATCTAATCAATAAAAAGCAATCTATGCGTAAAATATAACAGTACAAGGGTTTAAGTGGTGAATAAAAAGTACGATGCCATTCGTTTGATAATCAGTATTTGTTTCGCATTTTTGCCATTCGTGGCACATGCTAAAACTGTCGTTTTTATTCATGGCTACATGGCTGAGGGTAGTATTTGGCAGTATTCTGGTGTTATAAATCGTATGCGTGATAACGGCTGGCTGTTCGCTGGTCGCTACGGTTTTAATCAGAGTTATCAGGTGGTTCAAGATGTAACAAAGCGACCGGGCGATGCGACTGTTACAGTGGAGTTACCCTGGCAGGCGTCAATTGCGTCGCAAGCTGAGCTGTTAAATCGATATTTGCAGGCAATTTATAAGAACCGACCTGAGCCAATGGTGTTAGTCGGTCACTCAGCAGGTGGTGTGGTCGCGCGTTATGGCTTGATCAAGCATGGGGTGGGAAATGTCGAGTCGCTCATTACGATTGCGACGCCGCACCTTGGAACACCCATGGCGGAGTTGGCGATACTGGCTAGTGATTCACCTTTGGGGGTATTTATGCAGGATTTGGGTGATCCAACACTGCTTGCCTCACGTGATTTGTTTCGAGATCTCGTGCCCGCTAGGTCCGGTAGTTTTCTAAGTTGGCTAAATCAGCAGAAACACCCCGATATACGTTACCATTCAATTATTCGTACGGCTGTGCCGGTTGATTTGCGGCGTTATGATCATGCTGATTTGGTGGTTCCGGCTGACTATCAGGATATGAATAATGTGCCAATGTTGAAAGGGAAGTCTATCAATGTCGCTAGCGATGGTGGGCACGCCTTAGTTGCGAAAGATGCCGATAGGGTGCTTCAGTTACTTAAGCGGTATCGTTAGCAAGGGGTGAGTTTGGCATAAGTGACCACCAGCCATTTGCTGCCAGCGCTTTCAAAATTCACCTGTACGCGCGCATGGCTGCCAGCACCTTCGGTATCGGTAATCGTGCCTATGCCAAACTTAGCATGACTAACCTGCTGGCCAATTTTGAGTCCGGTTTCGTTTTGTACGGCTTGGCTTTTTGGTGCTGGAAAGGCAGCCGAGGGTGCCCAGCGTTGCTTTACTGGGCGAATGTTTTTGACTAATGTCTCAGGTATCTCGTTAATGAAGCGAGAGGGTACGCCATAATGCGTGGTGCCATAAAGCCGCCGCTGCTCTGCATAGGAAATGACTAGTTGCTTTTCGGCACGGGTAATACCGACGTAGCAGAGCCTTCGCTCTTCTTCCATTCGACCTGCTTCTTCACTCGATTTGCTGTTAGGGAATAGTCCTTCTTCTAGGCCCACTAGGAAAACAAGGGGGAATTCAAGGCCCTTGGCGCTGTGCAGTGTCATTAGCTGAACGCAGTCGCTGCCCGCTTTACTTTGCGAGTCACCTGCTTCTAGCGAGGCGTGGGATAAAAACGCAGAAAGGAAGTCCATGTTGGCATGCTCATCATCTGGCAGGTACTCAAAGCCCTGTGCTGCTGAGACGAGCTCATTGAGATTTTCAATGCGTGCCTCGCCTTTATCGCCTTTCTCTTTATTAAGGTAGTGAGGTTTGAGCTGTGATTGCTTGATCACTTGATCAACTTGTTCCTCAAGTACGAGACCAGCAATATTGTTAGACATGTCGTCGATGAGTTGGATAAAGCCCGCAATGGCGTTACTGGCTCGGGCGGTGAAGTATCTGTTCTTGACCAATGCTCTGGCGGCTTGCCATAGCGTGATGTTGTTATCGCGAGCGTGTTCACGAATGCCCAGTAGTGTCTTTTCGCCAATGCCACGCGGTGGGTGGTTAATGACTCTGTCAAATGATGGGTCATCGTGGCGATTAGCACTGAGTCTTAGGTAGGCTAGTGCATCTTTTATTTCTGCGCGCTCAAAAAAGCGTTGCCCGCCATAAATACGATAAGGGGTGCTGTTATCAATCAGTTGGCTTTCAAAAACACGCGATTGTGCATTGGAGCGATACAGAATGGCACACTCCTGATGGGAGTTGCCTTGTTCTATCCATTGTCTAATGCGTGCTGTGACGTAGCGTGCCTCATCGTTTTCGTCACTGGCGGCGTAGAGGTGAAGGGGTTCGCCAGCCGCATCGGCTGTCCAAAGGTTTTTGCCAAGTCGGCCTTGGTTGTTTTCGATTAGTGCGTTGGCGGCAGCTAAAATATTGCCGCTAGAACGATAATTCTGTTCGAGTCGTATGGTCGTTGTGCCAGCAAAATCGCGCGTAAAATTTTGAATGTTTTCAATTTTTGCGCCACGCCAGCCGTAAATAGACTGGTCATCATCGCCAACAGCGAAGGGTGGGGTTGTGTCGCCTGCGATGAGTCGCAGCCAGCCGTACTGTAGTGTGTTGGTGTCTTGAAATTCATCAACCAATAAGTGGCGAAAGCGCTGTCGGTACTGCTGTAACAGCTCTGGGGTGTCTCTTAATAACTCCAGCGAGCGTAGCAGAAGTTCTGCGAAATCAACTACGCCTGCTTGTTGACAATTTTGCTCATAAGCGGCATAGACAGTTCTTAGTTGTTTTGTATGAGGGTCACCTTTATCTTCAATATTGTCTGCGCGTTCACCCCGGTCTTTGCAGGCATTGATGAACCACTGAGTTTGGCGGGCAGGCCAATGGCTTTCTTCAAGGTTTAAGCCGCGAGAAATGCGCTTAATAATGCGCAATTGATCATCGCTGTCAATAATTTGAAAGAGCTGGGGTAGGCCGGCTTCTTTCCAGTGACGACGCAGTAGCCTGTGTGACAAGCTGTGAAATGTACCAACCCACATGCCGCCAACTGGATTACCTAAAAGCTGTTCAATACGGGCGCGCATCTCGGCAGCAGCTTTGTTGGTAAAAGTAACGGCTAAAATACTAAACGGCGAGAAGTGTTCAACTTGTATCAGCCAAGCAATACGGTGAACTAGCACGCGGGTTTTGCCGCTACCTGCACCTGCCAGTACAAGTGTGGGGGAAGGTGGTGTAGAAACCGCTTCACGCTGCGGTTTATTGAGGTCGTCAAGTAAGTAAGAAACATCCATCCGTGGATTGTAGCGGTGTATGAGACTAATTGTCATGTGAATCGTTGGATTAATAAGCGTTAATATCGTGTCTCATCATTAACGTAATATGATAATCTTTTGCTGAATAAAATAAGGTTGAGTGGAATGTCTATCAGGGAGCTGGTTCGTAAAGCATTTGTTTGGGTGCGTTATCTACGTAAGATTAAGATTGTTAAATACACAGTATTTGCATTTCTGTTGATACTGATGCTCGTGGGTGCCAGAGTAGCGACAATTCCTTTGCAGTTCCCAGAAGCCTTGCAGCTGAATGATAAGCTGATTCATGTGGTGGTCTTTTTCGGGTTTGCTTTTATCACCGACCTAGTGTCGTCACGCGAGCCGTTCTGGCTATGGAAGGCTCTACCATTGATTACTTATGGTTTTGGCATTGAAGTGCTGCAATATTTTACGCCGGATCGAAGTTTTTCGCTATTAGATGGTGTGGCTGATGCAATGGGAGTGTTGCTATATTGGTCGGTGAAGCAGGTTTTGTATCTCCTAGAGCAGCGGCGTTCGCGACTGATTTAAACCCCTCTATATTCTATTGTATGGTTGACCCTTTGAAGGGGTTAAGATTATACTGCGCACGGCATTTTGAAGCTGTTGAATTCATAATACATTAAGGGCTGGGCAAGCATTTGCAACGATTACTGATAATTCAAGCGACGCTTGTTCTGATTGCTATTATTGCAACAATCTACCTCTTAAGCGTCGGGGAAGCCTCGGCGGCACTATTTGGTGGCTGTGTTGCAATGGCAAACAGCATCTTGCTTTACCGCAAGTTGGATTCGGCGGGCAGTATGGCAAAAGATAATCCTAATGCTGGAATGATGACCCTGTATTTGGGTGTTATTCAACGATTTCTATTTGTGCTTGGCATGTTCGCAGTGGGTATGAAGCTGCTAGAGCTTAATCCAATTGCGATGGTTGGGGCCTTTGGCTTAGCCCAAATAGGATACATGATTTGTGGCGTACGGCAGCAGCCCTAGAGGTTGATGCGGTAGGCAGATACATACGGTTTTTAATTTTAGTATAGGTGGGTGAGTTGTGGCTGAAGGTAATGCGCCAGCGATTGCAAAACCTGTTGAGTATATACAGCACCATTTGCAAAATGGAAGTATCGGAGGAAAGCCTGAGTCGTTAGTCGACATGGGTGTTTTCTTCTGGGATATTTTTGCGGTGACTGTGATTCTTGCAGGTATCTTAGCGTTTGTGTCCTACAAGGTTGGTCAAAATCTGGATCCAGATAAGCCAACGGGAATGCAAAATATTCTTGAAACCATTGTTGAGTTTGTTAATCAGCAGGTCAAAGATATCTTCCCAGATGCAGACCAGTGGATTGGCCCATTGGCTATCACGATCTTTATCATGGTTATTTTAATGAATACCATGGACATCATTCCAGTAGATCTGTTCCCATCTTTAGTTGCTGGCGTTGCTAGTATCTTTGGTGCAGACCCGCATCACGTTTATTTCAAGTTAGTGCCAACTACTAACCTCGATACAACATTCGCACTCGCACTAATGGTGTTCTTGCTAATCATGTTCTACAACATCAAAAGCAAAGGTTTCATTGGTTACCTTAAAGTGTTTGTCACTCACCCGTTTGCGGCTGAAAAGCTTTGGGTGAAAATCATCC
>JBMZDT010000027.1:0-11383 GCA_049614505.1 Leucothrix sp. | reverse complement strand
CTTCGCCGCAGTTCATCATCATGCGGTAACCATCATCAGCAAAACCTTGCTCAGCGGCAATGGCCTTAGCGGCACTAAACAAGCGCCCTGCCAATTCAGTATCGCCAGCCTCTAGATCATTTAAAGTGGCTATGTGTTTTTTGGGAATAATCAATACATGAAAGGGCGCTTTTGGGTAAATATCTTTAAACGCCAGAACATACTCATCCTCATAAACCACATCGGATGGCACTTCACCCGCTAATATTTTGCAAAATAAACAATCGTCAGCCATGACAATATCCCTAGTCGTATTTAGTAAGCGCGCCGTCCATCAAACGCATGTGATAATGTGCCACTGTCAACATAATCCAGCTCACCACCCACGGGGACTCCATGTGCAATTCGCGTTGCGGACACAGCATGACTTGCTGCTAACTCATGGATATAGTGAGCAGTCACTTCACCCTCGATCGTCGGATTAGTGGCTAGAATCAACTCCTTAACGCGCCCTTCTTCTAGGCGCTTTTCAAGCAAATCCAAGCCCAGCTGCTCAGGCCCGATGCCATCAAGCGGGGATAATTTCCCCATCAATACAAAATAAAACCCTTTGTAGTCGGTAGCCTGTTCCAGCGCAATCACATCTGATGGGTTTTCTACAATGCAAAGCAAGCTTTCATCGCGCAATGAATTATTACAGATACGGCAAAGCTCAAGCTCGGTTAGCGTACGGCAACGCTGACAATGTCCGATTTTTTCAATGGCTTGCTGCATCGCAGACGCCAGTTTTAAACCAGCCGCCCGGTCATGCTCTAATAAATGAAAACTCATACGCTGCGCTGTGCGAGCCCCTACACCAGGCAAGCACTTAAACGCATCAACTAATTCATTAAGTAGTGAAGACTCTGACATTGATTAGAATGGCAGCTTCATACCAGCAGGTAAATTCATACCCGCTGTCACACCGGACATACGCGACTTCGTCTCTGCCGCCAGCTTTTGTACCGAGTCATTAATCGCCGCTGCAATCAAATCTTCCAGCATTTCCTGATCATCATCTTCCATCAAGCTTGGATCAATTTTCACCCGCTTACAGTCATGCTGACCATTTAACGTAACAGCCACCAAACCACCGCCTGACTCACCCGTTACTTCAAGTTGGGCGATTTCAGCTTGCGCGCGCTGCACATCTTCCTGCATTTTTTGCGCCTGCTTCATCATGTTTCCTAAACCGCCTTTCATCATGTCTATTCTCCTAAAATCAATCTGATAATTATAACCTATGGTGCTGAGATGGCTATTTTTAAAGTAGGGTCATTGAGATAAGGCCTTTGGTTTTACCGACCCAGGCACCACTCTGGCGGCAAATCGGTCTGATAACTGCCTGACAAAATGATCACTTTCTATGTGCTGCTCAGCACTTATTTGTATTTCTTTAGCCAAGCGCTGATTAAACTGTGCTGGCGTCTCTACGGTAAGCTCTCTAATCGCAACCACCAATTTTCGCGGCCGATCAAAGTGCGTTGCTAACGCTGCCTCTATTTCATTAATGGCAGCATTCGTCATTAGCATCTCACTGGATGAGTCTAAATGCAGCTCAATCTTTTCATCATTTTCATGGTCTAAAACGCAGTTTTTTGCAAGCTCAGCGGCCAATCCTGTAATACTTAAGGACTCAATCGTTTGGCGCCAGTAGTCAGCATTTTGTGCAACTGAGACAACCGTTGGCTCTGTTACAGCGCTGGTTTCGATAGGCGGGGAGCTAGCAATTGTTTGTTGCTCCTCTGCAATGGCTTCAGAGACAGGGGGCTGTGCAGACAAACTGACTGCTGACACTAACTCAGGCTCCTGCTCAACGCTCTCATCGGGTTCATCCTCAGGGAAGTCTGCAAACAAAAGATCCGTGATTGAAGCTGATTGTTCTGGGGCCTCTACCTCAGGCTTATGTTCAACCGCAGATTCTACTGAAACATCCCAAGGTGGAGCCGTTGCATCGTGTGAAACTGAAGCTTTGTTATTAACAGTAGGGACTTGTTCTGAAAGCGGTGGCTGAGGCTGACCGTGCTCATGCACTTCAAGCTGCTGCTCAGCAGGCGATGTTGAGGATACGGGTGACGGCTGGCTAAGCATTTGATCATACTCATCCCAAACGGGCGGCGCTCCAACAGTAGAGGGCTCTTCAGAATCTGCCAACTGACGTGTTGGCGTTACCTCTGAATCGACTTCACGCGCTATGATTTTTTTTTTGGCCGCTGTTGCTGCTAAAGTAGGCTCTGGATCAGCTAAAGTAGTTGGCTCTGGATCAGTACTTTCTTTTTCAGCACCTGCACGGCTTGATAAAACCTGCTCATCACTCTCTGTCGTTTCACTAACAGCATTTGGCGTTTCATTAGAAACATTGATGTTGTTTTCAGTCGACGCCTTGACTTCATTTGCAATAGATCCAGCGTTTGCGGCGGGCTCCACCGATGAAACCAGAGGTGCAATACGCGTCGGTCTAAATGCCAACATGCGTAACAGCAGCATCTCAAAACCACTGCGAGGATCTGGCGCTAAAGACAGATCACGCCGTCCATTAATGGCAATCTGATAATATAACTGCACATCTTCTTTACTTAGCTGCTGCGCTAACTCTCTTAGATTATCATCGTCTTCATCAGCGCCCTGTACGACTTGCAACACCGCCAGCTGATGCAACATCGCAATGAGCGCATCGGTGGCTGCTGCAAAATCTGGCGTCACTCCAGCCATATCCTCAACTTTATGAATAACCCCAGCGCCATCACCCGCCGCAATCATCCTGATAAGTGCAATTAAAGGATCGTTAGCAATACTCCCTAACATTTCCTGCACATCGCTTAACACAAGACTGCCATTACCAAAGGCAATTGCCTGATCCATCAAACTCAAGGCATCTCGCATACTGCCATCAGCCGCACGAGACAGCAGCCGAATAGACTCCTCTTCGCCCGACATATTTTCTGCTTGAAGCAAATGCTTGAGGTGACCTGAAATCATGTCCAGCGTCATTCGCTTCAAGTTAAATTGCAGGCAACGCGATAAAATAGTGACAGGGAGTTTTTGGGGATCTGTTGTAGCAAATAAAAACTTAACGTGCGCTGGCGGCTCTTCCAGTGTTTTTAATAGAGCATTAAAACTGTGGCCTGACAACATATGGACTTCATCAATCAAATAAACTTTGAATCGGCCATGCGTTGGCGCATATTGAACATTGTCTAGGAGTTCACGTGTGTCTTCAACCTTAGTACGCGAGGCAGCATCTACTTCAATGAGATCAACAAAGCGGCCAGTGGCAATTTCCTGACAAGCACCACAAGTACCGCAGGGTTCAGAGGTCACCCCCGTTTCACAATTAAGGCATTTTGCAAGAATGCGTGCGACAGTGGTTTTACCCACACCGCGGGTACCAGTGAATAAGTAAGCGTGATGCAGCCGATCGTTGTCAAGCGCATTAATAAGCCCTCGCAGAACGTGCTGCTGACCGACCATTTCTTTGAAGTTTTGAGGTCGCCATTTTCGTGCGAGAACCTGATAACTCATGCGTACTAACCAGGTGAACGATAAAGGTGTAAAAAGATATAATCTGGGTGGCAATCTGCATCAGCCGACCCCCGGCACACGAATCCACCACTACAGTTGCTACCTTCCGGTCCTGGCTGGGTTTGCGGTTTATCGTTGCGAGGAGACCAATGCAGATCACCATATTGCAGAACGGCGGATTATGCGGGAAAATCCGCGCTCTCACAAGCAGAATTAGACTATGCCCTTTACTTTATCTCATCCCGTTGCCGCTATCCCACTAAAAAAATACCTTGGCGACTACGGCGGGCTATCCGCACTCTTCATTGGTGCCATGGTGCCAGACTTTGTTTACATGCTGCCACCCGATTTTGTTTTCTACTATCGACTCAGCAGTCACTCATTGATGGGGCTATTCGATGTTTGCCTGCCTATGGGCATTTTATTTTTCTATCTTTATCATTTGCTCATGGCCCCAGCCATTGTTGCCGTTTTTCCAAACCAATTACAGCGCAAACTACCACCACATTTATTTTTGGGTAGATGCCCACCCATGCGCAATGCCCACACCCTTATTGTTTCGATACTGATTGGCGCCGCCACACATATCCTCTGGGATGCGTTCACCCATGAAGATAGTTTTCCCATGTACATTGAATTGCTAAGAACTCCAGTCGCCACACTAGATAACTGGGAAATCATGCCGTTTCGGATTTTACAACACTTCAGTACTGTCTTTGGTTTAATGCTGCTATTATGGTGGATTGGGCAATGGTTTCGAACGTCAAAAACAGCGGATGCAGTCATCTGGCAACCAGATCCGACTATTCGTTATATCACCCTATTCCTGCTTATCTTGATTCCACTATTGGTTGGCTCTTATTTTGCTTATACCAATACACCAGATAACCCGGTGCTATATGGCTTGCACGATTTGCAGCTCGGGCTAAAGTTCGGCATCGTTTCAGGCGCCGTTGCCTTAATCATTACAAGCAGTGTGCTAGGAATTTTTTATCAATGGCTGTTATTCAAACAGAGGCGTTAGGCTCTTTCAGCAAGCGCGCTGAACTCAAACAAATTGCCATTATTGCGCTACCCATTATTGCCGCGCAACTCTTGCAGGTAGGTATGGGGGTGATCGATACCCTCATGGCTGGGCGAATTGACGCTTTATCAATCGCTGCCATTGCGATGGGCGCATCGGTTTGGTTTTTTGTCATGCTGTTTGGTATTGGCATTATGCTAGCACTGACCCCAATTATTTCTCAGCACCTTGGCGCTAATAATCATCCATTGATTCGTGAAGAACTCCGCCAAGGCCTGTGGCTAGGCATTGCAACAGGGCTGGTATTGATTGGTCTGGTACTACTACTTGCGATGCTGATGCCGCTACTGGGGATTGACCCTAAAATTATTCCCGCAGCCCATGATTATATTTATTGGGTATGCTGGAGCCTACCTTTTAGCCTGCTTTACCTCGTTCCTCGCTCGTTTAATGAAGCCAACAGCAACACCATGCCCATGTTATGGATTCAACTCTTGTTGCTGCCAATCAACGTCTTGGGAAATTACATTTTTATGTATGGCAATGCGGGCTTTCCGGCAATGGGCGCCTCCGGTGCTGCACTGGCTACAGGGCTTGCTCAAACACTAGGCTGCATCGCGCTCTTTGCTTACACACTATGGACACCAAAGTTTTTGGCCTATGATTTAAAAAAGCGCATGACGCCACCCGATTGGCCACATATCTGGCAAACCTTAAAGCTAGGCCTACCTATTGCAATAGCAATGGGTATGGAGTCCGGCTTGTTTACTGCAACGGCCTTGTTAATGGGGCGTTTTGGTGTGGATGCCGCCGCCGGGCACCAAATTGCCATTAATCTTGCCTCGCTCACGTTTATGATTCCTTTAGGCCTATCCATGGCACTCACGGTTAGAGTGGGACAGTCCGTTGGAGCTAAACAGTTACTGCAGGCAAAAAAGCGTGGCACCCTAGGCATTTTACTGTGTGGTGGCTTTACCATTCTCTCCGCGTTGTGTTTTTGGCTATTGGGCAGCTGGCTGGCTGGTCTTTATACTGATGAGCAAGCGGTCATTGTTATTGCCAGTCAACTATTGGTGATGGCGGCGTTGTTTCAAATTGTTGATGGCTTACAAGTGGGCGCCGTTGGTGTATTGCGGGGTTACAAAGACACAACAATTCCTATGCTAATCGCCGTTTTTTGTTACTGGGTTATTGGCATGGGAACTGGGGTATGGTTTGGCATTATCGGTGCGATGGGCCCTTCAGGTTTATGGCTAGGCCTAGTGGCTGGGCTATTTGCCGCTGCGGTTATTCTCAATGTGCGAGTCAACTACCTTACCCGGGAAGCTAAAGACCACCATAACGTAGTTGGCACCCCATCATAGGCTTAGTACCTATTGCTACTTAAGGTTAGACCACTTTTAAGGCGAATGTTATGCTGCTGCAACCCTATCGTGACTTGGATGTCTGATGAATCAACCCACCCCAATCGTATTAATCCTGATTGTCGTTAATGTTGTGCTTTTTGGCATCAACAGCATCACGACGCTTGAGCTAAATCAGTGGTTCGCACTGTACTATCCTGACAACCCCCAATATGGGCTTTGGCAGTACATCACATCCATGTTTATGCACGATGGTGTTCCCCATCTCCTGCTCAACATGTTTGGTTTATACATGTTTGGCAGTGCTTTAGAACAAGTGTGGGGTAGCCGAAAATTTTTGTTTTTCTACTTTGCGGCAGGCATTGGTGCAGGAATCATCTATACGTTGGTTAATTATTTACAGTTTTCCGCAGGTTTTGACAGCTTATTAGCGCTAGGTCTAGCTGACTATCAGATACAAGACATCTTAGAAACAGGCAGATACAACAGTCAATACGCAGGTCTTGAAGTTGACATGCTCAAAGAGTTTTACACGACGTACCATACCCCTATGGTCGGTGCATCCGGCGCTATTTATGGTGTCTTAGTGGCGTTTACCATCCGTTACCCCAATACTAAACTCTTCTTATTATTTATTCCCGTGCCCATCGCAGCAAAGTTTTTTGTACCAGCATTACTCTTGTTAGATTTGCTGTCCGGCGTGACAGGCTTTTCATTATTTGGAGGCGGTATTGCGCATTTTGCACATTTAGGCGGTGCACTCGTGGGTTTTCTACTGGTGGTTTACTGGCGTAATGTTAAATAGAACCAATTAGTCGATAGGTTTGCGTCGGAGCGCTTTCGTTTTGCTATGTAAGGCTTTCTTATCCATCCGGCGCTTTTGTGAGTTGCGGCTGGGTTTAGTTGGCCTGCGCTTTTTTGGCTGTACCGCCGCCGCTAAAATAAGTGTTTTTAAACGCGCCAGCGCATCGTCCTTATTCTGCTCTTGCGTTCGAAAACGCTGCGCTTTGATAATTACTACGCCCTCTTTGGTAATATGATGATCTGTTACCTTCATCAGGTACTCTTTGTAAAAAGGTGGCAATGTCGAATGTTGAATATCAAATCTTAGATGTATCGCTGAGGATACCTTGTTGACATTCTGGCCGCCTGGGCCCTGAGCGCGAATTGCATTAAGCTCAATCTCCCAATCTGCTAACTCAACATTGGCCGTTATACGTAACATTACGCCTCCGCCATCACAACAGAACCTGCGAGCAGTAAACCCAATTCAAGCAGTGCTGCCCAAATCCTGGCATCCCCTTTATTAGCCACCTTGCTTAACCCTTTTATCAAACGGTCAATATCAATCGTTTTTTGAATTAACGCTGGCCAATCAGTTGATTGCAACCGCTTCAAAGCAGGCTGCAAACCTTTCTGCTTGTGCCTTGGCACTTTGTTTAAAGCGGCCTGCATGCTCATGCCATTACGCATTGCAAAGCTTGCATCAGATAGCTGCACGACCATCTCATTAAGCACCCATAGCACCAGCGGGGTAGCGACTCCTTCCAAACGCAAATGATACATAATATGCTGTACTCGCTTGCTATCGGCCAAAGCAATGGCATCCGTTAAATCAAACACGCTGAACCGTGAGCTATCACTCACTGCATCTAAGATCTTTTGCTCATCGATCGGTGATTCACCAAATAACAACTTAAGCTTGTCAATTTCCTGAGCGGCGGCTAACAGATTACCCTCAACCCGCTCTGTGAGTAATTGCACCGCTTCCTGCGTTGGCTGCATGCCCTGTTGCCGCAACCGCTTGGCGACCCAACCCAATGTTTGCGCTGTTGATAAATCCCAAAACTGCACCATCACACCAGCTGCTGACAGCGCTTTAACCCATGCGGCGTTTTTTTGCCTCGCATCTAGTCTTTGACAAGTAATTAGCAGTATCTTGTCATCAGGAATGCGTTTGCAGTAAGCCACTAAAGCTTTGCTTCCAACCGCACCGGGCGATTGCTTTTCTAAGCGTAAATCTAAAATTTTCTGCTGACTAAATAATGACATTTCATCCGCAGACTGGGCTAATGATGACCAATCAAACCCCGGCTCAACACGCAGTATCTCGCGCTCCAAATATCCCTGCTGCTTAGCAATCCGACGTACCGCATCCGCCGCTTCCATCATTTGCAGTGGTTCATCACCACTTAACAAATAGACAGGACTCAATGCTTGCCCATTTTCCAATAGCTTTAATAATTGATCTGCTTGAACATTCACGCCGATGATTCCGTTTTGCCGCCACGATTTTTCATTGTTTTGCCTTCGGCCGCGCGTTGTTTACGCACCTCTTTAGGATCTGCTAATAAAGGCCTATACAACTCAATACGATCTTTTTCCCGTAAAACCACCTCGCGCGCCGCAATTTTACCAAAAATACCAACTGGCATATTGTGCAGATCTAATTCCGGATGCACCGCTGCAATGCCCGACTGCATAACGCCCTGTTCAAGCGTTGTGCCTTGCACTACCTCAAAGTTAAGCAAGGTTTGACTTGTCGGCAAGGCATAGACAATTTCAACCCAAATCATTTCAGTAACAGCATTAGCCATAAACTGCTTTTGCCCGCTCAACAAAGGAGTCAACAAAGGTATTTGCAACCTGATTAAACACGGGCCCAACGGCTAGACCAACCAGACGATTCGAAAATTCAAAATCCATCGTAAATGTGATCTTGCAGGCGTTCTCAGAAAGCGGCTCAAAACGCCACTCGCCTTTAAGTTTTTTGAATGGGCCATCGACTAGCGTTAATTCAATTAACTCTGGCTTTACTAAACGATTTTTAGTCGTAAAAGACTTATTGATACTGCCTTTTTGGATAACCACTGATGCCTCAACCTGCTGTTCATCACGATTATGTTCTTGTGCCCCACCACACCAAGGTAGAAATTCAGGGTAAGCAGCGATATCATCAACCAGTTGGAACATTTGCGCTGTACTGTACTCGACCAATGCAGTGCGGTTTATGTTTGGCATAATTAAAAACGTCCTATAAATATCAATCAAATAGCAGTATCGAATATATGCAAGCTAGGGGTATAATACACTGATGGCTAAGAAGCAAAAGAAAAAAGGACATGGTGGTCTAACGATCGCAACCAACAAAGTTGCACGTCACGAGTACTTCATTGAAGACACTTTCGAAGCAGGCTTGGTACTTGAAGGCTGGGAGGTCAAAAGTCTCCGGGAGGGCAAGGTGCAGCTAAAGGAAAGCTACGTATTCCTCAAGCAAGGTGAAGCATGGCTTAATAATTCTCATGTATCACCGCTTAGCACTGTTTCCACCCACATTACTGCCAACCCCACACGTGCCAGAAAGCTATTACTCAATGAAGTAGAGCTTATCCGTTTAGGGGCGGCGGTGGAGCGCAAGGGCTACACTATTGTCCCTCTCAGTTTATATTGGAAGAAAAACCGGGTGAAGCTGGAAATTGGCTTAGGAAAAGGTAAACAACTGCACGACAAGCGCGCGGTGTCTAAGGAAAGAGACTGGAATCGGGACAAACAAAGAGACTTAAAAAATAGTTAATCCCGCAACAACACCAAAAATCAATAAGATTACTCATGACTGACTCTACCACTACTTTCGATCTGTCGTCGTTTCGACAGCTGCCTGAACTTGAGCGCTCGTTACTCCAATTACTCTCAGTCATTTATGCTCCCACCGCTGCGACACCGCTCGCCATCTGTGCGCGCAAGGTGGGGATTCGCAATGGCGATGAGAGCTTTAACCTGCACAGCTTAAAACCGATCTTGCAGGGATTAATGGATACCGGCTGGATTACTACCGGCATTAATCGTTTTGCCTGTCGCACTGATATGCGGGAAAAGGTTACAGTTGAAACCATTAATAGCGACGCCTTTGACAATTATTCTGAGAATATCCTCGAAGCGTTTGAGCCAAGGCAAGTCGATGGGGTGGTTGTCTGGCAGGACTTGGAACACGGTATTTCACACGCACGCATTCACTTGTATCGTGGTGATCGTGTCCGTTTGCGAGAAACACTCCACAGTATTTACCAGCAATTTGCCGAAACGGATACACCGATTGACGCCAAAGGTTTTTATGACCCTATTTTTGGCACACCGCCAGACATGGACATTATGGGTGTTTTACAGCCTGAAATATTGGCTGACGCATTTAAAGACCTTGCCTACTCAGGCATGCAGAAACTGCAAAACCTGCAACCGCTGTGGGAGCTAACACAGCAATCAGACGATGCATCAGATAAGCATGATGGCTCGCGCATGCTGGAAACACGCACATTGTATTGCTTACTGACGGGGCAGTTGAGTCTCATTGATACCTCTGTGACAACTGATGATAATACGGGTACACCACCACCTAATCACCTACTCGTTGCCAGCATAAAACAATTAGTTCAAGGCAATATTGACGCTGCGGTTGGCACGTTAACAGCACACTCTGATACGGATACCTTAGCAACGTTGCTACTTGATCACGAGCTAACCGCGTTACCGTTATTAGCGATGATCAATAGCGCTCACATAGAGCACAACCAAACCGCTCACCTCGCATTATCACGCCTGCAACATGTTTCAGCGCACGTCTTGCTGCAACAATATGTCGAATCACTTGCTACTGGCGTATTGACCGTTGCAGCACCTGAAGCAGAAGGGTTAAATGATCAAGGCCAGCTAGACTTAGTATTAATGTGCCTCGTTCACTACTGGCTAGGCCATCAACCTGAAAGCGCGATGCTCGACATGCTGACACAGCGCTATGCCAAAGCCAGTGAAGCCAACTATCATTGGCTAGCGGCAGAATACGCACAAGCATTGGCCTACCTTGGCGGCGCTGATATCAAAGATGACTACGCGGCTATCGCAGAGCAAGCCCATCGCACATTAGGCACCCAAACGCTGTTTGCGTTAGTCCAACCAAAAGCCAAATGGGAACGTGCTTTAGATGCGTTAAATATGCTGGCCGGACATCAAGTGCAGACCGTTCGCCACAGCGAAGAACGTATGATTTGGCTGCTAGAAACGGACACCTACGACAGCTATAGCTTGCTGCCTAAATTACAAAAGCGCAAAGCCAACGGTGGCTGGTCAAAAGGACGAAACCTCTCATTAAGCCGCTTAAAACTTGAATATACCGAGCTTAATCACCTCAGTGAAAAAGACATTGAGCTATGCAACCTCATTCAACACCGATCCGGTTACGACTTTCAGTCAGGCTCACCCCCTCCTTGCTTTATTGATATGAATGCGGCCTGGCCAATTCTGGTTAACCACCCTGCACTGTACTGGGATCAATCGCGCTTTACAGCACTTGAAGTTGTCCAAGGTGAGTTTGAGCTACTGGTTAATGAAGAAGGTGAAAAGTTACGTATTAGCTTTTACCCGCCAGTATTTGCTAGTAAAATCAGCGAGCAGTTTGTTGTAC
>JBMZDT010000026.1:0-11409 GCA_049614505.1 Leucothrix sp. | reverse complement strand
CGTATTGGGACGCGCTTCGTCCTGTCTTGGTCGAACAACAGGTGCAATTTCACTATCACATATCACACGTAGCTCGCTCAGCGAATAACCGCTGTCCACCATCACGGTCGCAATGCGGTATTGATCAGCCTGCGTTAGCTCCGTATCTAACCACAACGCTGATAGCGCAAACCACACCGGCTTGCGACGCGCTATATCTTGGGTAGTGAGTGCACACTCAGACATCTTAATCCATTGCATTGTGAAATCAGTAAAAGCTTAGCACACCCGTGTTTTTTAGCGCATAAGCTTTGAATAATCACCAATTTTCCTTGATTAATTCTTTGTTTTTTTCAATTAGACTGGTATTCTTACGCGCTTCGTGACGGGGCGTAGCGCAGCTTGGTAGCGCACCACAATGGGGTTGTGGGGGTCGTAGGTTCAAATCCTACCGTCCCGACCATCGCGAAGTAATCGATCATAAAAAGCCCCCCGTAATAAGTAGTTTACAGGGGCTTTTTAGTTTACCGCCCATCAGATTCTTCCCCACTAGTACCCAAACTGCACGACACCAGCCGCATTTAACTGCATGCTTAACTCTATAATTTATAATAAAAGAGTTAATTGTGATTTTCACTGTTGATGTTGAAGACTGGTCACAGTCAGTACTAAACCGTAAAAACCCTGTGACTGAGCGTGTATTGCACAGCACTCATCTTGTCATGGACATCCTTGCTGAAAGTGATACAAAGGCTACCTTTTTTACATTAGGTAATGTTGCTGAAAAATTTCCAAAACTGATCAAACGGATGGTGGATGAAGGGCACGAAGTAGCTTCACACGGTTATGATCATAAAAATATTTACAGCATGAGCCCAAAAGCGATGCAGGAAGATATCGGTAAATCGGTCAAGCTCCTAGAAGATGCTGCTGGGCAAAAAGTGATTGGTTTTCGTGCACCCAATTTTTCAATCCGAGAGCATTTATTCCCAGCATTTTGTGAAGCATTGGCTACCTCAGGCATTCGCTATGATTCATCGCTGTTTCCTATGAAGGTGCTGAAATATGGGATTGAAAAGCGCTATGACCTAAGCGTTTTTAAGCAATTTGGCATTGATGAGCATTATCTTAGCTACATTCAGGTAAAAAATTATAAGTTCCCCTACTTTGGTGGGGGTTATTTTCGCTTATCGCCTTATGCCATCACTCAAAAGCTCAGCCAGTCCCTCCCTAAATCCGCTGTCTTTTATATGCACCCTTACGAAGTCGACTGTACCGAACTGGATTTCTTAAAGGCCAACTATGACCCACTACCTCTTAAGTGGCGCCTAACGCAGTTTGGTGGAAGAAGTGGCATGCCTGACAAGCTAAGGCGCTTAGTTAAAGATTATGAGATGACATCGTTTAAGAATGCTTATTATTTAGATGCGAAGCCCAAAAAAAGCGAGGCCGTCCCATTAAACGCTAGCACAAGCCGCTTTGCGGAGTTCGCGGCGCAATAGGCGCCCTGACTTTTGCCGAGGGATACGCTCAACAAATACAACTTGCTTAGGGCATTTATAAGCACTGAGATTGGATTTACAATGAGCTAACAGCTCAGCCTCATCAATACCTGCATCAGACACCACAAAAAGCTTTACTGCATTGCCAGAGTGCTCATCTGGAATGCCAATGGCACCCACATCATTAACTGCGGGGTGTTGCTTGACTACCGCTTCAATTTCACTTGGGTAAACCACAAAACCTGAGACGTTGATAATGTCACGAATCCGTTCAATCAGTTTGATAAATCCTGACTGCTTCATTATTGCAACATCACCCGTTTTAAACCAACCATCAGTACTAATGCTGTCACCCGGTTTGCGCCAATACCCCAACATCACTTGCGGGCCACGCACCCACAGCTCACCGGGTGTTTCTGGCGGCAAAGGGTTACCTCTCAAATCGCGGATCGAGATTTCGGTGGACGGCAATGGTAGACCAATAAAGCCGTTATATTGCAAAAGATTTAACGGATTAGTGGTGATGGCCGGGGAGGCTTCAGTCATGCCGTAACATTCAACAATCGGCACACCCGTCACTTGCGACCAATCACGAGCCAGTGACTTATGTAGCGCCATACCACCCACTAAGGACAGCTTGAGGTGACTGAAATCTAGCGCACTAAACCCCGGTGTTTTTAGTAGTTCATGAAATAATGTACTCACCCCAACCATGACTGAAAAAGCATGCTGCTGCAATAACTCAACAATACTACCGCAGTCCCTACCATCAGCAACGAGTAAATTCTTTGCGCCCAATTTTAATGGCAACAGTAAATTGGCCGTTAACCCAAATATATGACAAAAAGGCAACGCTGACACCACCGTCTCTTCACCTGCTACTAGGTCAACAGATGCCCAAGCAGAAGCTTGAATTACATTGGCTAGGAGGTTTTTATGGCTCAGCATAACCCCTTTGGGAATACCCTCTGTGCCGCTAGTGTATTGGATTAGAGCCAAATCATTTTGATAAATGATTGGATCACCATAAGGCGTATGTTGCGATGCTAGGCCAGAACGAATGGCTCGCGTAAAACTAATCGGCGCTTCAAGACTGTAAGTCGGTACCCGTCCCGACAACCATTTGTGTTGAAAGTTATAAGCAGCACGTTTTGCATTACCCAATAAATCGGCAAACTGTGTGGTAATCACGAACTCAAGCGGCGTTTGATCGATGACTCTAGACAACTTGCGTGCACAGTCTTCAATAATAACAATGGCACGACACCCTGAATCAGCTAGCTGATAGCGTAGCTCACTTTGGGTTGACAATGGGTCTAGGTTAACGATTACCAAACCCGCACGAATAGCGGCAAAGAATGTAACGGGATATTGCAAAATGTTTGGCAGCATTAAACCAACGCGGTCACCTTGCTTTAAGCCTAATTCATTGGTGAAGTAAGCCGCCATATTACGACTCAGCCGCTCTAACTGAGTATAGCTAAACGCATGGCCAAAGCTAACAAAACCTATTTGCTCTGCATACCGATCGGTACTGCGGCGCAGCAGGTCTGCAAGCGAGGAATATTCACTCAAATCAATGTCTGCTGGCATGCTGTCTGGATAATTTTTAAGCCAAATCTTCTCCAAGAAGCCCCCTAATTAAGCCCTTCAATCAATGTATTTGACATAGCGCATGATACGCGATTCTAACTAGGATTACACTATTCGCCAGAAATCATCATTTTTTCGACTAAAATAGAGCCCGTGCGTGTGCTGATACGTTCATCCCAATCATTACCTACCGCAACGATGTTTGTGAACATTTCTTTTAAATTACCTGCAATCGTAATCTCTTCCACGGGGTATTGAATCACGCCATTTTCCACCCAAAAACCCGTCGCACCTCGCGAATAATCCCCTGTAATACCGTTAATCCCACTACCAATTAGGCCTGTCAACAGTAAACCGGTATCCATTAACGCGAGCATGTCTTGATAATTTTGCCCCGTTGAATGCGCCGTTAGGTTATGAATACCACTGGCATGACCTGTGCTCTGCATTCCCATTTTGCGCGCCGAATAACTGCCTAAAAGATAGGTTTGTACCACGCCATCTTTAACAATATCCCTTTCTTGAGTGGCAACGCCTTCACCATCATAGGCAGCGCTACGCCCTGCTTGAGGAATAAATGGGCGCTCATAAAGGTGCATAAATTCTGGAAAAACTTGGGTACCCAACGAATCATTCAAGAAGCTGGCTTTACGGTACAATGCGCCCCCACCAATCGCTGATTGATAGTGACCTAACAAACCGCTCGCCAGCTGCGGAATATACATGACGGGCGCTTCCCGGCTACTTAGCTTACGCGCGTCTAAGCGCTCCAATGTTTTTTCGGCAGCCGTACGACCAACTCGCTCAGCACTGTCTAGCTTTTCGGCTAAACGCGAACTGCTATACCAATGATCACGCTGCATGCCTTCACCATTGGCTTCATTCGCGATCACTGAGCAACTTAGTGAATGATTACTGCTTGCGTTAGCGGCTGCAAAACCGTGGCTGTTTGCATACGCACTGACGCCGCTGTAAGTACTGATTGAGGCACCATCACTATTACTGATCCGAGTGTCATAGTCTCGCGCTGCATTTTCACAGTTGATAGCGGTTTCAATCGCCTCTTCAGCCGATAGTGCCCACGGATGATACAAATCTAAATCAGGTAAGTGTGTCGCCATTAACTCCGCATCAGCCAACCCTAAACACTCATCTTCAGAGGTGTAGCGTGCAATATTACAAGCCGCTTTGACAGCATCACGAATCGCACCCTCAGATAAATCACCCGTGCTAGCTGCACCTTGAGCGTGACCAAAATAAACCGTCAAACCCAAACCTTGATCACGATGGTATTCCAGCTTATCAATCTCTGCCATACGCACATCAACGGACAGGCCATCCCCCGTACTGATGCCTACCTCGGCACTGCTAGCACCTTGTTTTTTAGCTTCAGCCAGTACCTTTTCTGACAGGGCGAGTAACGCCTCTTTTTTTTCTTGAATTGTCATGATTACCCCGCCGTTCCGCCAACTGTTAAACCATCGATCCGTAACGTTGGTTGACCAACGCCTACCGGAACACTCTGCCCTGCTTTACCGCACACACCGATACCGTCATCCAGTGCTAAGTCATTACCAATCATACCGATGCGATTCATAATTTCCGGGCCATTACCAATTAAGGTGGCACCTTTAACAGGCGCTGTCACTTTACCGTCCTCAATCAAATAAGCTTCAGATGCTGAGAAAACAAATTTTCCAGAGGTGATATCGACCTGACCGCCGCCAAAATTCACCGCATAAAGCCCGTTTTTAACCGAACGTAAAATCTCTTGAGGGTCATGTTCACCAGCTAGCATATAGGTGTTGGTCATCCGTGGCATTGGCAGGCTGTCATACGACTCACGACGCCCATTACCCGTGGATTGCTCACCCATCAAACCTGCGTTCATTTTATCCTGCATATAGCCTTTCAAAATGCCATCTTCAATCAGCGTGGTGCACTGCGTGGGCACCCCTTCATCATCAATCGTGAGGGAGCCACGACGATCTGGCATCGTGCCATTATCGACCACCGTCACCCCTTTTGAGGCAACCTGCTCGCCAATGCGGCCACTAAAGGCAGATGTGCCCTTACGATTAAAATCACCTTCCAGACCATGCCCAACAGCTTCGTGCAACAGCACGCCTGGCCAACCATTACCCAGCACAACCGTTTGCTCACCCATCGGTGCATCCACTGCCTCTAGTTTAATCAAAGCCTGCCTGACTGCTTCATCGACGTAACCTTTTATACGGTCCGCTTCCGTAAAGTAATTCAGCCCAAAACGTCCACCACCACCACTACCAGCACTTTCTCGTTTGCCATCTTTTTCGATAATAACTGTGACACTCATTCTTACCAGGGGACGAACATCAGCACTTAGGTGTCCATTGTGATCAGCAACTAAAATGGTTTCATGCACCGCAACCACATTAGCAATCACCTGTTCGACATGGGGACTGGCTGCTCGCGCTGTCTTGTCTGCTAAGCGCAGTAGCTCGATTTTTTCAGCTTCACTTAGCGTGTCCAGAGGGTTAGCAGGCGTATAGAGCGGCGCAAAGGCATCCTGTCTTTGCCAAGCCTGGACGCGGCCATTCTGCCCTGCTTTGCTAATTGCCGAAGCAGATTTAGCCGAAGCCAGCAACGCATCCAGACTAATTTCATCAGAATACGCAAAGCCGCTTTTTTCACCACTGACTGCACGCACGCCCACACCTTGACTGATATTATACGAACCAGACTTGATGATACTGTCTTCAAGCACCCAGCCTTCAGAGCGTTTAGATTGAAAATACAAATCCGCTAAATCTGTTTTAGAGCCAATCAAATGATCAAATACGTGATCAAGCTTATGTGTATCCAGCTCGTAGGGCGCAAGCAAACTTGCTTCGGCGATATCCATTAAATTCATATTAGTAGCCTTTTGCTAGATCAAGCATTCATTATTATTTCATCATGGGGCTAAAGCAGCACCACATCAAAGTGTTCTTGGGTATATAGCGCTTCAACTTGAAAACGAATCGGGGTATTAATAAACTCCTGAAGCTCAGCGAGGCTCTCCGACTCTTCATCAAGGAATAAGTCGATCACTTCAGTCGATGCCAATACCAAGAGCTCCTTGGCGTTGAATTGGCGCGACTCTCGTGAGATTTCTCGGAATATTTCATAACATACTGTGACAGCTGTTTTCACAAAGCCTCGCCCATGACAGACAGCGCATGGTTCACACAGCGTTTGCAATAAGCTCTCACGAGTGCGTTTTCGAGTCATCTCAACCAAACCTAACGAAGAGACCCCGCTCACTGCCGTTTTAGCGGTATCACGCTCCAATGCGCGCTCCAAAGATTGAATAACATCGACCTTGTGCGCTTCAGTACCCATATCAATAAAATCTAGGATGATAATGCCACCCAGGTTGCGTAATCGCACTTGTTTCGCGATCCCTTGCGCCGCTTCGAGATTGGTTTTAAAGATGGTCTCTTCTAAATTCCGGTGCCCGACATACCCACCCGTATTCACATCGATAGTCGTCATCGCTTCGGTCTGATCGATGATTAGGTAACCACCGGATTTTAATTGCACCTTCCGATTCAGCGCCTTTTGAATATCATCTTCCACCCCATAAAGATCAAAAATTGGACGTGCGCCGGGGTAGTGTTCTATTTTCGACTCTAGCTCAGGAATATAGGACTGACAAAAATCGAGTAAAGCCGCCACGGTCTCTCTGGAATCCACTAAAATCTTCCCAACATCCTCACTGACCGCGTCCCTTAAAATACGCTTTGCCAGCGGGATATCAGAATATAACTCCGCAACCTTCTTTGAGGCTTTTGCACGTTTGGTAACTTTAGCCCAGACCCGCCCCAAATACCGCATATCAGCCCGCAATGCCTCTTCACTGACCCCTTCGGCAACCGTTCGCACAATAAAACCAAACGATAGACCATCTTCTTCACAAATCTTTGCAACAAGCGTCTTAAGACGGGCGCGTTCTTCCTCTGATTCAATTTTACTCGATACGCCAATAGTCGGCGTGTCAGGCATCAACACCATGTAGCGTGAGGGAATTGTTACATAAGTTGTCAAGCGTGCGCCCTTACTTCCTAGTGGGTCTTTAACCACTTGCACCATCACGCGGCTGCCTTCCTGCAAGATTTGGTTTATCTTAGGCGGCGGCAAGGCTTCAGGTAAGGAGTCCCCCATTAGCACTCCCTTTTGCTGCGTCGATAGATCAGATGCGTGAAGAAAAGCCGCTTTTTGCTGGCCAATCTCAATAAACGCGGCTTCCATACCTGGCAGAACACGGCTTACCCGACCATGATAAATATTTCCAACAATGCCTTGATGTGCATTGCGCTCCACCAAGATTTCTTCAAGCGCACCGTTGTCAGTCAGCGCCACACGGCACTCCTGAGGGGTAACATTAATTAGTATTTCAGCACTCATGACTCACCACTCATAAAATTGGCATAAGGCAATCCAGCCTCACGCATTAATTGGGCCGTTTCAAACAATGGCAACCCCATAATGCCAGAGTATGAACCTTCAATACGTTCGATAAACACTGCTGCTAGACCTTGCACGGCATAGGCACCCGCTTTGTCCTGCGGCTCACCAGTGTGCCAATAATTGTTAATTTCGGCAGCTTTAATTTCTCTGAATTTCACACGACTAATTGCGGTGGTTTGATAACAATTTTCATCATGGATCAAAGCAACGGATGTATGAATTTCATGCCAGCGATTCGACATATTCAAAAGCATAGACTCCGCATCGGTATAATCAACAGGCTTTAAAAGCACGTTCCCGTCTAATAAACCAACAGTATCTGAACCAATTACCGGATATTTTTGGTCTGTTTCCAGCGCTCCCTGCTGCGCTTTTTCAATAGCAAGGCGTGACACTAAATCTGTCACTCGCTCACCCACTTCAGGTGTTTCATCGATGTTTACTGGATGCACAATAGGTGTGATGCCAATTTGCTTCAGCAGTTCAACTCTGCGTGGTGAAGCAGATGCCAAAACCAAAGGCGTTATGGATGTATTCATGCTTTAACCCGCCCGATGATAAGGGTGGTTTTCAGTAATCGTCCAAGCACGATATAACTGCTCCGCGACAATCACACGAACCATTGGGTGAGGAAACGTTAGCTTAGACAGCGACCAATGCTCATTCGCTTGATTGATCAATTCCCGAGTCAGACCATCAGGGCCACCAACCAATAATGCCACGTCAGGCCCCTGCATCATCCAATCTTCTAAGCGCTCGGCTAATTGCTCCGTGCTCCAGATTTTTCCCAAACCATCCAAAGCCACGAGATGGCATTTGGGTGGTAAAGCCTGTCGGATACGCTCGGCTTCGCGCTGCTGTAAATCTGCTGCCTTACTATTTTTTCCACGTTTTTCTGGCAGGATCTCTTTCAGCACAAGCTTGCAATGTGGCGGCATACGCTGGGCATATTCATCATAACCCTGCTTTACCCAAGCGGGCATTTTAGTGCCCACCGCCAGCAGAAAAATCTGCATATCGGGGTTATTCTTGCCCGGCCGCTCTGGCCGATTCTACTTTTTCTACAGCTTCTGGACGTTCCCAGATTTTTTCAAGCTTATAAAAATCCCTAACTTCTGGCAGCATGATATGCACAATCACGGAGTTAAGGTCAACCAGGCACCATTCTCCCTCACGCTCACCCTCCGTCCCAAGTGGATCTTGGCCGGCTTCCTTGGCGCGCACCTGCACATTATTGGCAATCGATTTAACGTGGCGTGTAGAGGTACCAGAGGCCAAAATCACGAAATCGGTCATGGATGACTTCCCTTGAATATCAATTACTTGAATATCCGTGGCTTTCATTTCATCTAACGATTCGCGGGTGAATTCTACGAGTTGTTCTAATTCCATTATTTGCTTCTATTAAGTTGCTGTATTAGCTATGAATGACTATACAACTTATGTTGCTGAATATAATCATGAACGGCATGGGGCACGAGGTAACGAATACTGCGTCCTGCATGCCGTTGCTGCCTGATATCGGTCGCCGAAATTGACAAAGCCGTGGTATTTACAAAGTACAAATGCCCACCCGGTTTTATGCTTAATTTCTGCTTATCATCCGTTTGCATTGACTGAGCCCAGTCTTGCAATGGCTGCGCAGTATAATCTGGTCGGCTCGTAACTACCAGATGTGCAAGCGTAATGATGGTTTTCCAATCATGCCATTGGGTAAAACTAAGAAACGCATCCATACCAATGATTAAAGCGATTGGCACTTCGTCCCCTAGCTCATTACGAAAAGACTTAAGTGTATCGACAGTGAATGACTCACCCTCACGCCTAAGCTCACGATCATCAGCAATAAATTTATCATTATTACCGATGGCACGCGTTAACATTTCCAGCCGCTGCTCCGGAGAGGCTAACGGCTGCCGACGATGCGGGGGAATACTACCCGGAATTAGGTGAACGCGCTCCAACCCTAACTCAATCGCGACCTCTTCAGTTGCACGAAGGTGTGCGAAATGCACAGGATCAAACGTACCGCCACGAATCCCGATCACTGACGAATGTGCCCATCACCTAGTACCACGTACTTAACCGACGTTAAGCCTTCCAAACCCACAGGGCCACGCGCATGAAGCTTATCGGTGCTGATGCCGATCTCAGCGCCCAAACCATACTCAAAGCCATCCGCGAACCGCGTTGATGCATTGACCATGACTGATGCCGAGTCTACTTCACGCAAGAAACGACGGGCTTTTGTGTAGTTTTCAGTAACAATACTGTCAGTATGCTGTGAACTGTAGTGATTGATGTGCTGAATCGCTTGATCCAAGTCATCCACCACTCGAATCGATAAAATCGGTGCCAAGTACTCGGTATGCCAATCTTCTTCCTGCGCAGAAACACAGTCCGGCAAAATATCGCGCGTGCGATCACAACCTCGCAGTTCCAAATTATGTTCAGCATAAGCCGCTGCCAGCTTTGGTAGCATGGTGTCTGCAACTGGTGCAGCAACTAGTAAACTTTCCATGGTATTGCAAGTGCCGTAACGATGCGTTTTTGAATTGACCGCAATCGCTAGCGCTTTTGCCTCATCCGCTTGATCATCGATATAGACATGGCAAATACCATCCAAATGCTTGATCACTGGAATTAACGAATCCGCACTGACCCGTTCAATCAATCCTTTTCCACCACGAGGAATAATGACATCCACACTCTCTTTTAGCTTGAGTAACTCCCCAACCGCAGCCCGATCCGTTGTCTCAATAACCTGCACACAATCACCTGGCAAGCCTGCTGATTCCAAGCCCTGCTGAATGCACTCAGCAATCGCTTTATTGGAGTGAATGGCTTCAGAGCCGCCACGCAAGATAGTGGCATTGCCCGATTTTAAGCAAAGCGCTGCAGCATCTGCCGTTACATTAGGACGTGACTCATAGATGATACCGATAACGCCTAGGGGCACCCGCATGTGGCCCACTTGGATACCTGTAGGACGATAAGACAACCCAGAAATTTCACCCACGGGGTCAGCCAATGCTGCAATCTGGCGCAGACCCTCTGCCATAGTGGCGATGCGAGCATCGGTTAGTGCTAAACGATCCAGTAGCGCAGCATCTAATCCTTTAGCAGCACCCGCTTCTAAATCTTTGGTGTTTTCTGCTTTTAATAAATCGCCATTTGCTTCTAGCAAATCAGCAATTACATTCAGTGCTTTGTTTTTGGTAGCAGCCTCAGCAGCCGCTAAAATGGTTGAGGCACTTCGCGCATTGTTGCCAACTTGCTGCATATAATCGGCAATACTGTGTTGAGTCATGGCTTCCTTAAAAATCTCTCAGTGTAATGATATGTCCTATAGTATTGAATTTTACACTTATTGAATAGAAATACCTGAGAGGCTTCAGCGTCCACTCAACGAATTAGCGGAAATTATCGTAAATGTGACCAACCCAACCTAGCCTACCTTGAAAGCTTTTAATTTGCCCTGCTAATGGCTCAGGAACCTTCTCTGGCCAGTCCACTCCATAACCTTGCGGCATGAGTAAAGGTGCAAGCAACGCCGCCACCGATAAATCAGCGCGTGTAAAAGACTCCCCAACCAAGAACTCTCTATCACCTAGCGTTTCAGTCAAATTATCCAGCGCCGTTGATATTTTTTGCTTGGCTTCTTCAGCTGACTCTACGTTGATTTTCATCAAGTGGCGCATCGCTGAGGCCATTTTTGGGTAACCCGCTTTCATCATCACGCTACTATACCAAGGGCAGTCTTGAGTCATCATGGGGAGAATAATATTGCGGTGATCCAACAAGGTATGGTAGCTCAGCAAACGCACCTGTGGCCCTATTTCCC
>JBMZDT010000025.1:0-11610 GCA_049614505.1 Leucothrix sp. | reverse complement strand
TCATCCATTAGCATGGGTGGCAATGATTGCCGCTGTGTGGCTAACCACGAAAACAGCCGTTTCATCGACGCATGGCCTCTGGGTAAACTCATCCCAAACTCTAGCAATAGCGCGCCTACCCGCGACATGCCGGCTGTTCGCTCTTTGATATAACCACTTCGGATGCGATGAATCGCGCTAATCACTTGGGCTTGTTCTGATTTTACGGCAACAAAACGCATAGAAGGTCGTTCAGACGCTTCGGCGATTGCATCGGCATCGATGAAGTCGTTTTTATTGCCTTTGACATAAGGACGAACATACTGGGGTGGGAGAAGTTTGACGCGATGGCCGATGGCTTGGCAGTAACGACCCAGCCAGTGAGCACCGCCACAGGCTTCAAATGCGATGGTGGTAAGCGGGTGATTACTGAGAAACTCTTTCAGTTTTTGTCTGGATAGCTTTTTACGAAATTCGATTTGTCCACGGTAGTCGTGTGCGACTAGATGAAAAACGGACTTGCCTAAATCGATTCCAATGACTTTAATTGACATGATGGTTCGCCTCCTTTAGTTAACCTCATCCTTAATCATAGCGATTAAGGTGAGGCGGACCATCTAATTAAGCCACATCCCGCTAGGAGAGTGTGGCTTTAGTATTGCAAACTGTCGATTTTTACTTGCAGTTAATTGGTTGCCACTTGTAGCGCATACCACCTGTCTTAATGCGGTAGGTTTTATTAACAAAACGAGCAGGTTGTTGAACGTTTTTGTACTGCGCAGGAGAAACCAACTTCTTATGTTTCACAGTACCGTAGGTTGCTGGAACGACTTTCTTAACACGCTTTCCAGGATGCACCATCACTTTGTGTGAAACGACGCGATAGATCGCAGGCATTTTGACGCGACATAAAATCTCCCCCGTCATATTATCAATGCGAGTAATGGGCCCACGTTTACCTTTTTGCCATGCGTAGTGCGCTGGCTTAACCAATACTTTTTTGCTGACGTGCTTGTATTGCGCAGGTATGTAATGATTAGTATGAGAGGCTGGGTGGATCTGAACGCGCTTACCGACATAGGCATATTGTGGTCCACGTACCAGCACACGTTTATTGACAGCAGGGCTAACCTGAACACGCTTCACAATGTTTTTGTAGGTTGGGCCAGTTTTCACTTTGGCATAACACTGGTTTGGTTTTGCAGGTGGCATACCAGAACTATACCCAGAATAAGCAACACTGTGTTTTTGCACTGGCTTAGCCATATAATGCTGAACTTGGCGAGGTGGAACATTATGGTGATGAGGTTTTGGATGGGCCTTTGGTGGCTGTGGTACAACAGCGTCCTGAATTTGGTGATCGATAGCCGCAGGTTTTGCCATGGGCTGGGCTTCTGCTGCACTGGCAAAGGTGTCTCTAACAATACCGCCAAACCCATCTTTAACAGGATTTCCAAAACCATCAACAACGGGTCTGCCAGGACCCGACGCAGCGGCAGAAGAACCACCAGCAACTTGTTGGCCACCTGCTACCTGTTGGCCACCAGCAGACTGCTGACCGCCTGCAACTTGCTGGCCACCTGCGGCACTCACTTGCTGTTGGCTGCAACCCGAGATAAAGAGTCCAGCAAGCAAATAGCTAGACATAGAGAGGCTAATTTTTTTATACATAATTTAGGAATCCTTTCGCTAAATATTATTAAGAGAGTAACTATTAAGTTAATTACCTTATGGTTATGTTCCTCAAATGAGGTTAAAGTTCCGGCCAAGCGGCGTTATTTTTCGTATAAAGTCATTTCTTAAAATTAATTGCTGTGTATTAATCTTTCATGTTGCTTAAATTATCTCAGTCAAACATTGTTCAATGTTAATAGTTTGGAAATTAATGGCGTCTGGTGAACAATGAATCAGACGATAAGTGTATGATTAATCTAGTAAGATAAAACATTATAGGGGCTTTTATCGTGCAATTTATTTTAATGATTACCTTGTTTTCATTGATTCTGTTTGCCTATCCAGTGTGGCGTTTAGGCGAGTGGTTACAGCTGCCTTTATTATGGCATGTTGTCTCAACATTAATGCTTTTCTCTTCGCAATTTTTGGCTCGTTTTATATTGCGAAATAATGTGAGCCGCCCGATCTATTTGTTTAGGCGTGCGGCTGATTTTTTTCTTGGCATATCGCCCATTTTATTGACTTTAATGTTATTAATTGAGGTTGCTGACTTATTGCTGAGCCTCTCGGCAGCGTGGCTACATACGCTGGCACTCGGTGTTTTGCTAATAACACTGATAGCGGGTATTTGGGGTCTGTGGGTCGCTTGGAAGCCTGATGTAGTAACCGTGCGAATACTGTCAGATAAATTAGATCGACCTGTGCGGTTTGTACAAATCTCTGATATGCACATTGGCTCACGTACCGTACGCTTCTTGGAAAAAACGATGCAACGAATTGAGGTATTACAGCCGGAGTTTGTTTGTATTACGGGGGATTTTATTGATCAACCAGATATTACTGTTGATAAGCTCGCCTCACTGAAGCAGTTTACTGGGGCAATTTATTATTGCATTGGTAACCACGAACGTTATGAAGACCTTGCGGAGATTGTTAAACGGTTGGAGTCTTTAGGCGTTGAGGTACTAAGGAACCGAGCGGTAACCGCAGATGGCTTACAACTCATTGGGATTGATGATCATGAAGACCCTGAGCAAGTCGCCAAGGTGTTGCCTATGATTGAGGTATTAAAAGATACGTTCTCGATACTGCTCTATCATCGTCCAGAAGGCATTGAAGCTGCTCACGCACACGGGGTTGATTTAAAGCTCTCAGGCCATACACACAATGGCCAAATTGTGCCATTTAACAAAGCAGTCAGCTCCCGTTTCAAATTTACTAAGGGCTTGTATCCGTTTAAAGGGTCCTATCTCTATGTTAATGAAGGAACTGGGACTTGGGGGCCTACTCTACGTTTGGGTACTCGTAGTGAAATTACTGTTTTTGAGCTGACGTCTAGTTAGGTTGACCAGCGCTGAGAAGTCTAATATAAGACCTCTCAGGACTGCTAAAGCCGCGAAATAATGATTGCTAATAAGTGTACTGCTTTTGAACTGGCTTAATCATTCTGCGCTGTACCGGGCTCATCATGTTGTGTCTTTGTATGGGTTTTATCCTGTTTGGTCTCTGCACTGGTTTGGCCATGCGCTGTACAGGTTTGGTCATTTTATGAGGTCTGGTGGGTGTAACAACATCTTGTATTTGAGCATCAACCGCTGTGGGCTTTACTATCGCAGCGGGTTGAATGTCTGCCAAAGCGGCTAGTGGATCTGCCGCTAAGTTCACAGGCTGTTGACTACAGCCTGTGATAAATAGACCAATAACTAAGAGGCTCGGCATTGAGAGCTTAATTGTTTTACACATATTGAATTATCCTTTTGGTAAATATTACTTAAGGTTCTTTCAGTATCGAACTTGAACTCCCGCCATTTTTATTATTGTTGCGCTATTTAGTTAACGCTAGACAGCTGTTTTGCGTTGACAAGGTCGAGGTTTTCTTAAGTAAACTCCCTCAATAATTCAGATATAAGCGTTAGCCAAGGCGGCGTTCAGCGTGTCGCTGGGGCACATTGCTGCCGTTATCATTGCTGGGTCAGCCATGTAATAACCACCAATATCAACCGCTTGGCCTTGCACTGCATTGAGTTCCTCAATAATTTTTTGCTCATTCTCTGAAAGAGTTTTTGCCAGTGTGACAAATTTGGCTGCAAACTCAGTGTCTTCTGTTTGCTCAGCAAGAGCTTGAGCCCAATACATGGCTAGATAGAAATGACTGCCACGGTTATCCAATTCACCAGTTCTGCGGGATGGCGATTTATTGTTTTCAAGTAGCTTTCCAGTGGCTGCGTCTAGCGTTGTGGCGAGTAGTTTGGCGCGATTGTTCCCTGTTTTGATATTTACATCTTCCAGTGAGACAGCCAATGCCAAAAACTCACCCAAGGAATCCCAACGAAGGTGGTTTTCTTCAACCAACTGCTGTACATGTTTAGGTGCAGAGCCGCCCGCCCCCGTCTCAAACAATCCACCACCTGCCATAAGTGGCACAATGGACAACATTTTAGCGCTGGTGCCTAACTCAAGTATTGGGAATAGGTCAGTGAGGTAGTCACGTAGAATATTACCAGTCACCGAGACGGTGTCTTTACCGCGTAGAATCCGCTCTAAGGAAAATCGCATCGCTCGCAATGGCGACATGATCTGAATATCAGCATCCGTCAGGTCATGATCTTGTAAATACAGATTCACCTTTTTAATCAATTCGGCATCGTGTGGGCGGTATTCATCCAGCCAGAAAATCGTTGGGATACCCGCCTGTTTAGCACGGTTTACCGCAAGCTTCACCCAGTCGCGAATCGGAGCGTCTTTGGTCTGACACATTCTCCAGATATCACCTTGCTCTACCTGCTGCTCAATAAGCACATTGCCAGCGTCATCAACAATGCGTGCAATGCCGTCGGCAGGTATTTCAAACGTCTTATCGTGCGAACCGTACTCTTCAGCTTTCTGCGCCATTAAACCTACGTTGGGTACAGTGCCCATGGTCGTTGGATCAAATTCGCCATTTGTTTTACAGAAGTTAATAACCTCTTGATAAATACGTGCAAAAGTACTTTCAGGAATAGCCGCTTTCGTATCTTTTGCTTTACCATCAGGTCCCCACATTCTTCCGCCATTACGGATCATGGCAGGCATTGAGGCGTCTACAATCACATCGTTGGGTGCGTGTAGGTTAGAAATACCTTTAGCAGAGTCGACCATGGCTAGTTCGGGGCGATCTTCATAACAAGCATGAATGTCGTGCTCAATTTCTTCACGGAATGAAGAAGGTAGGCTGATAATTTTCTCGTAAACGCTACTAATACCGTTATTCGGATTCACGCCTAGCTTATCGAATAAATCGCCATATTTTTCAAATAAGTCTTTGTAGAAAACCCTTACTGCATGGCCAAACACGATGGGGTGAGAAACTTTCATCATGGTCGCTTTCATGTGAAGTGAGAACATCACGCCCGTTTCCTTGGCATCGTTTAGTTCAGCTTCGAGGTAATCACACAGCGCATTTTTGCTCATGAACATGCTGTCGATGATTTCGCCTTCAAGCAAGGGGGTGGCTTCTTTTAAAACCGTGACTTTGCCATCAGGTGTCAGCAAGTCCATGCTAACGGTGCAGGCTTTGTCTAACGTCAGGCATTTTTCACTGGAGTAGAAATCCCCTCCTCGCATGTGGGCTACGTGTGTGCGTGATGCGGGGCTCCATTTACCCATAGAGTGTGGATTTTTCTTGGCATAACGTTTGACTGCTGGAGGTGCACGGCGATCAGAGTTGCCTTCACGGAGTACTGGGTTAACGGCACTTCCTAAGGCTTTGGAAAAGCGCGCGGCTAATTTGATGTCGTCATCAGACTGAGGATCTTCAGGATAATCAGGGATAGCGTATCCCTTGCTTTGTAGCTCTTTGACAGCAGCCGTTAATTGATTAATTGACGCGCTAATATTAGGAAGTTTAATAATATTGGTTGAAGCATCCTGGGTCAGTTGACCTAACTCACCTAAATTATCAGGAATCTTTTGTTCGTCCGTTAAGTGTTCAGGAAACTCAGCCAAGATACGGGCAGCAACTGAGATATCACTGGTTTCAACATTAATATCAGCTGCACGGGTGAACGTGCGAATGATTGGGAGTAATGAGTGTGTCGCCAGTAATGGTGCTTCGTCAGTTAGGGTGTATATAATTTTTGCTTGGGTACTCATGGAACTCCTCAATAATGCGACGTGATAAATTATCAATCGCTATTATATCTAGATTGGAGTACTCACAACAGAATAAATAGGTCTCAGAGAAACCAAAACTTAATTCTTAGCCTCATTATAAATATAAGTGGCGTATAGGATTTTTATAGCAAGCGATTGTTTATGCCGCAGGCAGTGCGCCTTTGGTTAGCGTGGTTTCACTGCCCTCCATGGGCTTTTCAGGCACTAATCGGGCTAAAATAAAGGAGATGGCTGCCATGCCTGCCCCTGCATAAAAAACAGCAGCGGGCGAGGTTAGCCAAATAACACCAAATCCAATGGGAACAACCACAGCAGCGATATGGCTAATGGTAAAGGCGATGCCTGCCGTAGGGGCAATGTCAGCAGGATTTGCTATTTTCTGGAAATAGGTTTTCTTAGCAATAGCCATGGCAAAAAACAGATGATCCAGAATATACAGCGCGACTGCCCAAGCAGCTGAGTCGACAATGGCGTAACCTACAAACACGATAATTAGCCCTAGGTACTCGATAGACAAGGTGCTTCGCTCACCAATACGGCCAATGAGTTTTCCAATTTGGGGCGCAATAAAGATATTGGCAACCATATTGACTAAAAACATCAGGGCAATTTCTGCAGCGGTGAAGCCAAACTTTTCTACCATGAGGAAGCCTGCAAAAACGACGAAAATTTGCCGCCTTGAGCCACTCATAAACTCGAGTAAGTAGTACAACCAATAGCGTTTTCGCAAGACTAAGGTTTTATTTTGCTCAACCTTCGCAGGATACTGTGGGAACATTTTCCAAGCGATGAAAGCGAGCAACATTGTGACACCACCGCCTATCATGTAGACGGTTTGCATCGAGATACTTGTATACTCCAATGTGCCATACACCATGCCGTAGGCAAAAAGTGAAGATACTGAGCCAACGGCAATCATTCGCCCCAGCATCTTGGGTGCTTCTGACTTTGAAAGCCACTGTAGCTGCAATGATTGATTAACGGCTTCGAAATAGTGGAAGCCAATTGACATTATTAAAGTAGTGAAGCAAAGCCCCCAAAAGCTGGGAAGCCAGCCTGTGATGACGACACCAAATCCCATCACCAGCAATGAGAGAACTGCCAGCGTTTGCTCGCGAAACAGCAATAGCAAAAATACCACTGCAAAAGATAGGAAGCCAGGCACTTCACGAAGGCTCTGTAATGCTCCCATATCGGCACCATCAAATGCGGCGTACTCAATGGCAAAGTTGTTAATCAGCGCTGACCAAACACCAAAGGAAAAAGGCATGGCCGCTGCCATGATGTAAAGCAGCACACTGGGTTGTTGCCATTCATTGCGTTGAAAGCGAAGCAGTAATGATTTCACAAGAATGGCTCATTGGTGACAAAATACTATTGTAAGCTAGATGGTTTAGAGATGTTAGTGCAGCAAAAGGTAAATGAGGTATGAGTGAATTTAATACACAGCGCGAGCGCTATTTTTATTTCAGTAGAATAACGACACGTTGGATGGATAATGACGTTTACCAGCACATCAACAACGTCAATTATTATAGTTTTTTTGATACGGTAGCCAATGAGTATTTGATGTTAAAAGGGGGGCTGGACATTGCTCGTTCTGAAGTGGTGGGTTTTATTGTGTCATCAAGCTGTCAGTATCTATCGCCTATTTCGCATCCCTCCACTATTGATGCCGCGTTTCGTGTAAACAAGATAGGTAAGAGCTCAGTGGAGTATGGCGTAGCTGTTTTCAAAGCAGAGGCAACGACAGCATCGGCGTGGGGAACGTATACACATGTCTTTGTAAATCGCGAAACGAATCAATCAACGCCAATTCCAGACACATTACGCCACGCCTTAGAGCAAGTACTGATTGCGGCCGAATAAATGGTTTTTGGTTAAGCCAGTGAGGTATCTTTATCAAGCAGGCTGTTAATCGACATAGGTTTGTCGAGCATCCAACCTTGTAAACGCTCTGCTCCCAGACGCTTAAATAAATCGACCTGCTGTGGGTGTTCAATGCCCTCAACCACCACGCGCATGTTCAAGCGTTTTGCCATAAAAATCATACTTTCTAAAATCGCATTCGAACTGGTCTCTTGATAAGAGTCCGTATAGATTTTATCAATCTTGAGCTCATTAGCAGGCAGCTTTTGCAGATAAGTAAACGATGTATAGCCCGACCCAAAATCATCAATTGAAATCTTAAAGCCGCGCAGCTGAAGTTTTCCAATATTTTTTAGAACCTGTGAGTAGTCATCAATAAGTAAAGTTTCTGTGATTTCAAATGTAATGAAAGGAATCAAGGGGGCGTGTGACATTAGCTTGCTGTCTAAGAAATCAACAAGATCGTCACCAATCAAATCACGGGGTGAGAGATTGATGGATATTTCAATCTCTGGATGACGCTGATGTAAAGCAGGCAGTTGTTTTAATACCTCGTTTATGACCCATCGTGATAGTTCGCAGATACGGTTTGATTGCTCTAATAGTGGAATAAATAATTCAGGGCTGATTAAACCATACTGCTCATGCTGCCAGCGCGACAAGACCTCAGCACCAATAATAGTGGATGTTTGGGTGTCATACTGCGGTTGCCACAGAAGAAAAAACTCTTTTTTAGCAAGGGATTGATGGAAATCATTTACCAGTCTGAGTCGTTGACGTTCATCAAAGCTCATTTGTGGGGTGTAAAATTTAAATTTACGATTGTGTTTAATGCTGTAAGCAAGGGCTAGGTTACAGTTGACTAGGGCTGAATTAAGTGCCGTTGTACGGTGATTAAATTCATAGGCACCCAACACGATTTTTAAATCAATACTGTTACGATGCAGATGGGACATAGTGTCGAGTGTATTGGTTAGCCGCTCTTGTATGATGTTACGAGAAGACTTATCTAACTGGGTACACAGTAGCGTAAAGGTATTTTTATCACTGTGGAATAAAGGGAGCGGCCCTAGTGTGTGATGATCCCATTTTATAACCGCAGGCGTGTCGTTAAGCACTAAGCTCATTTGACTAGCGGTATCCATTAGAAACTCTTTGTACACCTGCGGGCCAAATGCGATTTGTAATTCATCTAGGCCAGATATCCAAACTTGAATAAGGGTTTTATTTTCAGGCAGTGATTGCTGGTCAAAAAATGCTTCTAAGGCACGATCATTGGGTAGGTCGCTGAGACTATTCGTATGCATCTCACGATGGTATGCCGCCTTGCTTTTACGAACGTTAAAAAACAATACAATGGAGATTAAAATGACCTCGAGAATAACTGAGGCAAACAGCACAAACTCTGTGTACCAAATGACATCAATGATGCCGCGCCTAGATAGAATATGAATCATCACTGAAGGAACCAGCGTTGCTAGCACAATAATCATCGTTAAGGATAAAGCGTTGTCGTCGTCATTATCCTGAGAGGCTTCCCTCCATGTGACAAATGCGTGTGCGACGCCAACCATGATAGAAAGGCCAAGTAAGACAAACATCAACAAATGCACATATTGAATGTGCATGAAAAACATAACTGGGACCAAGACATAGCCTACCAAGAAGAGGCATCGATAACATTGCTCAAACACCGCGCTATATGGTGTTTGGGTGCTCAACGATCGGAAGAAAGCGGTCAGGGATAATATTGAAATAATCAGAAAAATAGCGCTGATGCGTTGCACGATGCCCGGCTCTAATGAGCCTGTAAGCTTCTGTATATAGCTAAAGTCATTCAGCAGATAACCAAGGACTGACAATACATAAATCAGGTGGGCAATGATGGCTGGATGCCGACTTGAGGCGAATGCGACGACATTATAAACGGAGACCAGGATGATTAATAATATTGCAATGATGACCCACTGATTAACTTGGGTTGCCATTTTTTCTAGCGCATCGGCCTCTATCATTTTGAACTCACCAATCACAGGACTGGTGCTATTAATCTGTAAGAGCAATTGGTAGTGATGACCCGGCTCTAGAAACACCCTGGCGTTGTTTAAATTGTTAGCCGATTGTTCAGTTGTATCAATATGTTTGGTAAAGGTATAAAGCTGACTGCTGCCACCATCCTTGCTAATGTGCATGGTGATATTATCAATGGCCTTGTGCAAGGCGAATACGACTTCCTTTGACTGACGGCCTGTGGTGTGAAATGTTGTGCGTAGCCACACGCGATTACTGGTAAAGCCAAACCTTAATTGCTCGCGGTTGAAGTGGTTCCATGCTGTATTGGGTAAATCCTGAATAGAATTTATAGTCGAGGTGCCTTTTTTGTCTAAATGGTATTCGGTGCAGGCAAGTAAATTTTTGTCAACCTTATCATTGAGATCCAGTATTAAATCAGCAGCCGATGCAAAAGTGAGTAGGCACTGAAAAAGTAGTATCATTGTAAAAATGAGTTGGCGCATTGAAGTATGAATTATTGTTATTATGCCTTGTTATACATTAGCAACTCTGGCGGCTAACTGAATAAAATAAAATAACTGAAGCAGGGGAGTATTTGCTTGATATTCGCTAATCTGATGAGGGGGTTATGAAGACAGAACTACAGACATTAATTGGTTTAGAATTGCCTATCATTCAAGCACCCATGGCGGGTGTACAAGGCAGTGAATTAGCTATTGCGGTCTCTAAAGCGGGTGGTTTAGGTTCGCTGCCCTGCGCGATGCTGAATAGCGATGCTATACGGTCAGAGCTACAACGTATCGAGGCGAATACCAGTCGACCTTACAATGTGAATTTTTTCTGCCATAAAGCCCCTAACTTTGATGCCAAACGCGAAGCAAGGTGGCGTGAGACATTGGCGCCCTACTATCAAGAGTTTGATATCAATCCTAATGACATCAGCGCTGGTGCAAGCCGTGCTCCGTTTAATCACGAACTAGCGGATGTACTCGAGGGCTTTAAACCGGCTGTTGTGAGTTTTCACTTTGGTTTACCAGAAAAACCATTGTTGGCTAGAGTAAAGGCACTAGGTGCCAAGGTGCTAGCATCTGCAACCTCTGTGAAAGAGGCGCAATGGTTAGCAGCCCACGGTGCCGACATCATTGTTGCGCAAGGCGTTGAAGCAGGTGGTCATCGAGGTATTTTTCTCTGGGACGAACCAAGTGGCAGTGCGGGTCAAGCCCCCGATTATAGTGTTGCAACACAAATCGGCACCTTTGCCTTACTTCCACAAATAGTCAAAGCCGTCGATGTACCCGTGATAGCGGCAGGTGGCCTTGCTGACACTGACGGGATTAAAGCAGCAATGACGCTTGGTGCATCAGGTGTGCAACTAGGCACAAGCTACCTACTTTGCGATGAAGCTAAAACCAGTGCCGTTCACCGAGCGGCGTTAAAGAGCGAACACACCAAAGACACTGCTTTGACCAACGTATTTTCAGGGCGACCCGCTCGCAGCATAGTCAACCGTCTTGTCAGAGAACAAGGGCCAATGAGTACAGACGTTCCAGCATTTCCAATGGCCTCAACGGCAACTGCACCACTGCGTGCCAAAGCAGAAGCCAATGAATCAGGTGACTTTTCACCGCTATGGTGTGGTCAAAATGCGAGTGGTTGCCAAGAAATAAGCGCGACAAAACTGACCCAAAACTTAGCGGAAGCATTCAAATCATAGCATTTCCAATCTGGCATTGACTCGATTAATAGCGTGTTCTGAGTGTCACTCACCCAAGGTTAGCGGGATTAACTTCACGCAGACCTTCCGAGTGCTACTAAGACTCCTTTTAGCAAGCCCCCAACCACGAGGGGCGAAGTGAAGTTAATCCCGCTAGCCGCCCATGGAATTGCATTGGAGCTGGGTCAAATAGTGCTTTCTAATTCTTT
>JBMZDT010000024.1:0-12004 GCA_049614505.1 Leucothrix sp. | reverse complement strand
CCATCTTAAGAATTATCGGCAAAGGCGCCTATTCCCGTTTAAAATTTGAGTCAGGAGCGCATCGAGTGCAACGCGTACCTGAAACAGAATCCCAAGGGCGTGTTCATACCTCTGCTGCAACCGTTGCCATCATGCCTGAAATCAGTGAAGTTGCAGCTCAAGAAATTAAAAGCTCAGACATTCGGGTCGATACCTTTCGTGCTTCAGGTGCGGGCGGGCAGCATGTCAATAAAACTGATTCGGCGATACGTATTACGCATCTACCCACTGGCACGGTGGTTGAGTGTCAGGACGAGCGGTCACAGCATAAAAACCGTGCACGTGCTATGTCCTTACTACAATCCAGAATACTTGAAGCAGAGAAACAGGTTCAGCATAACGAGCAGGCTGAAGCACGACGCAGCTTAGTAGGCAGTGGCGATCGCTCCGAGCGCATTCGCACTTATAACTACCCACAAAGCCGCGTTACTGACCACCGAATCAATCTAACCCTCTATAAACTGGATGAAGTCATTGCAGGCTCACTGGATTCGATTATTGACCCTTTGATCAGTGAACACCAAGCCGACCTGCTGGCAGCAATGGCTGATCAAGTCTAGCTACATGCGCATTGATGCTGCCCTAAAAATGGGTACTGATCAGTTACAACAAACATCAGAATCAGCCAGATTAGATGCGGAAATATTACTAGCACACTGCTTGGGCAAACAGCATAGCTACCTCTACACTTGGCCAGAAAAAAGAGTCAGCACAACTCAGCTGCAAACCTTTGAATCACTATTAAAACAGCGCCTAGAAAGCTATCCCATCGCTTATATGACGGGTTTTCAAGCGTTCTGGTCGCTTACTCTCAAAGTGACACCTGATGTATTAATCCCTAGAGCAGATACCGAGCTTCTGGTTGAAACGGCCTTAGATAAACTAGCAACACTACAAACACCTAAGATTTTAGAACTGGGGACGGGGTCAGGTGCAATCTCACTTGCGTTAGCCACTGAACGACCAGACAGCCAAATTATAGCAACGGATTATTCCTTAGCCGCACTTGATGTTGCTAAGGAGAACCAACAAAGGCTGCAATTTGGTAACATACAATTTATTGAGTCAGACTGGTTTAGCAATATCCCTGCCCAAAGATTTGACTTGATTGTTAGCAACCCTCCGTATATTGATCCTAATGACGACCATTTAAGGCAAGGTATTCGTCATGAACCGATACAAGCACTGATCTCTGCCAATAAAGGGCTACAAGATTTAACATCCATCATCCAGCAGGCTCCTCGCTTTTTAAACAGCGCTGGTTGGCTAATGTTAGAACACGGCTATGATCAAGGAATACAGGTGAGCACTTTACTCGATGCAGCCGCTTACCAGCATGTACACTGCTTAAAAGACCTAAGCGGCAATGACCGAATCAATGTAGCAGCAAGCCCCAACCAAACTAGTTCCAGCAAGTCTTAATGGTACTAGCAGAGGTAAAATCGGTATCTGTCGCCCCTTTTGCACCTTTTTGCCCAGTATTGTTAATTGTAAAGCCTTTGCCACATTTTTTATCATGCTCTTGGCCTTTGCCATTAACTGGCACAGCTAACACATCATAACCCGTACAAGGCTTGGTATTGGTGCCATCACAGGTTGCAGGGACACCTGTCGTTGTTACTGTATACAAATCTGTCTCAGTCTGTGTCGAAGCACCCGTAAACCCAAGCCCTCCTGCACCATTGAGCGCTTTTGCATAACTCAGGTTTTGAACATAATAGCTCTCTTGAAGCTGCGCAATTCGTAGCAATTCAGTCTTAGCCTCCGTTCGTTTACTTTTGGTGACATAAGCCATATAAGAAGGCACAGCAATTGTGCTAATAATACCTAAGATAGCAACAGTCATCATTAACTCGATTAAGCTAAATCCTAGTGTTTCTTTTGTTTTCATTATTGTTTTCCTTTTGAACTGCCTGCTAGCCATTTGAAGGGTTGGTTTTTCTATTTAGTGGCTGGCCTTGCTTAATTAATATAATTACCGGAAGGTGCAGCCATTGATGCAACCCCCATAATATGCTCGGTCTTGGCACCCGTACCTTGCAATCTTGATTCGACTCGAATCCTATATATCCGGCAGCCGACTGATGTAGAGTTTGCATTATTAGTCAGAGGACAGTCCGCTGTTTTCACAAAAGTTACATCACCCTTGGATTTAATATTTCCCCCACTCACCGGCTCATTTGGCAAAATATCTTGAGGTACAGGGTACGTATTACCAGGCACAAGCTTCGATGTTTCAAAAGTGAAATTGCTGTTGCTAACCTTGCTTAAAGCCGACTCTGCACCTTGAAACACCATCATAGATGCCATGCTATTGCCAGCAATTTTCGTCCCCATATTGGCCTTTTTCATTGAACTGATTCCTAATACCGTCAGTACAATCAAAATACCTAATGCCCAAACCAACACAACACCCTGTTGTTTTTTAAGACTAATTCGCTTCATCTAACCCCCCTATGATGTTGCGTTACGCAAACGTATTGTAGTCGTAAATACAGCTCGCAAATATTTGTCGTTGGGCGTAACAACCACATTATCAAGCAACTGGTAGCTACGCACTGAAGCACTCACCGCAATTGGGCGCAGCGACCTTACTAAGACCGCCACATTAACGCTAACAATACTGTTCCAATTAGACACATCATCAGAATTGACAAAGCGGTCAGCCATTCCATCACTGTCCACATCTTCACCATAATTTATCTGCAGATTCTCCACGCCTTCTGCGATTTCATCTTCCTCAGCTCTTAATGAGCCAGCACAGGTCAGCACTGGCATTCCATCAGCATTGACATCTGCTTTGAAATAATTATAAATTTTTGAAGCGGGTGTTAGCGCTGGCGAAGTATCGGATAGGCGGCAGTTGGTGGGTATTTCTGATCCCGTGCAATCCATTGTTAGTAAGTCATCACCAAGGTAAACAATACCAATGGTATCACCCCGTGCCGTGTCATTTTCAATTGCTGAAAACAGGGTGGTATTTGCAACACTGTCAACACCATCACTGCACTGAGAGTTTGTGACTGGACCTAAAATAAACATATCTGAATCTAACGAGCTGCGGGTGGATTTGTAGCCCGTGTGCTGAATCACCGCCGTTAACTGCTCTAAAACAGCACGTCCATTGGCTTGCAGGAGTGAGAGCTCAGTCGTCGTAATACTAGAGCGCTTGCTTCCAACATAGACTGATGAGATACCAATAATAATGAATAAGCCAACAACAACGGCCACCATCAATTCAACCAATGAAAAGCCTTGCTGTCTTTTAAGTAAAGATAAATGGATCATTTGCCTATACTCGTATTGAGGGTTAATTGGCGCGGGGTACTTGCACTACTTGATTCTTTCCCCAAGACTTGTTCTTGCCAGTTAATGCGAATTGAAACACCTGAAACACAATCAACTGGACAACTAATAACCAGCACTGCATCGCTTAAATCACGCCTTATACCACCAGAGGACGTATTCTGGCTGCCACAAAATGCTTGATAGATATCATACTTCGCAATGTCTTCAGCATCACAGTTTGATGTTGCAGCAATGCAATTGGCTGTTGGTGCAACAGTACAATCCAGAACAGTACTATCAACGACATAGTGATCGTTAAAAACCCCACTTGGGTTCCCTCTCATCCGTTCTAGCAATGACTGGGTGTGGTGTGCGGCTTGATTTTTTGAAAATGACTGCTGATTGCCTTTTAGGCCAACAAGCTGCATACCCGCTAGACCAATTAGCCCTATCGCGACAATAAGCACGGAAGCCATGATCTCAATAAGACTAAAGCCACTTTGAGAATGATGTTTAAGCATGATCTAATGCAGCCTCTTTTTATATTTATTTGGCATGCTTATAGTAACTAATAAGGTTACTAACTATGTTTTCGTTACTTAATGATTGTACCGAATTTAATCAAATAAAAGGAAGTACCTCTTATCTGACAACAACCTAATACCATCACCGCGCATCACCAATGAATCTAGTCAACATTTGTGAAATGTTAGAGGCACTCCAACACTCTCAGGATATGAAAATACTTCATCAGACCAAACAACGTGCCCATTCACAATAGTTTTCACAACAGATGATCGAAATTCCTTGCCATTGAAAACAGTCCAGCCAGCCGATGAAACAACATCTTCATCTCTAGCAATAAAACTATCCTCCACGTCCACCAGTACTAAATCAGCCCAGTAACCTTCACGGATATACCCTCTATCTTTAATGGCAAAACGTTCGGCAACCGCATGACTGGTTTTCTCCACGATGCACTCCAAGCTAACAATTTGATCTTGATAATGCTCAAGTATTGCTGGCACGGTATATTGTGCAAGAGGCAACCCTGATGAGGTGCTAAAATACTGCCCCTGCTTCTCTGGTAACTTGATTGGTGTATGGCCACTACTAATCACATCGATATTATTATCTAACAAACCCTGTAACAGCGCTGCTCTATCAATATCCGTTTTAATTGAAGGCTCACATTTGAGCAAGCCTTCCCTGTCAGCATAATCAGCATCAGAAAACGTCAAATAATGACTACAAACCCCAGCCGAAATCATTGAAGATTGCTTGCGCAGCCGTTTTAACAATTCAATTTCTTTAACACTGGACACATGTAGCAGGTGCGCTCTAGCACCCGTCTTAACAGCAATTTCTAGTATCTGAGAGGCAGCAATGTAGCAAGCTTGGGCGCTACGTACTGAGCTATGTAAATAAAACGGAACGTCATCACCATAGATCTGCCGATAACTCTCTTCATTTTCTAATATGGAGGGTGCATCTTCTGCATGAACCGCCACAATAACTGGCGACACGCCTAGCATCTCGCTCAATATCTCAGGGTCATCGATTCTAAACTCATCTTGCTCACTCGCCATATCCACATAGACACCACAGCAATCAAAGGGATTCAGCCCCTCAATCTCAGCTAAGTCACGGTGTCTCGCTCGGTGATAAACTGCAAAATTATTGAAAGAAGTATTCGCACGGTCTAAGCACAGAGCTGAAACTGAGTTGTCAGGTGATGCACTAGGAATAATAAGGCTGCTGGTGATACCACCGACAATGGCGGCTTTTGACTCTTGCTCCCACCCTGCCAAAGCATCACTGCACTGGTGCAACCTGCACTCAGTGTCAATCACCCCAGGAATAAGGTGCTTGCCAGCACCATCAATGACTTGCTTGGCGACCAGATGACTTAAATCAGCCTCTATGCGTGCTATGCGACCGTTGCGAATGAATACATCTGCCTCTTGTATCAGACCTTCATTAACAATCTGTACGTTGCAAATTAGTAGTGTACTCATAGGTACTCACACTCTACTCGCTAGGCGTAGACACTCTTTCTAGGATTTCAAATTGATAAGGCCAAGCATTTTTCTCATCAGCTAGATGGGCTTTTATAAGCGACTGGCTCCAGCAAATTTGAGTGTAATCAGGAAAATAAGTATCCCCTTCAAATTGCGCATCAATATGCGTCAAATACAGCCGCTGTGCCAAGGGTAGGGCCTGCTGGTAAAGCTGCTGCCCGCCAATGATAAATACTTCTTCTTCGCCTTTAACCAACTCAAAGGCGTTATCTAAAGTAGCAACAACCTCACAGCCTGATAGGGACAAACCGGCTGAACGACTCAGAACGATATTCATTCGACCTGGTAGTGGCCGACCAATTGAGTCAAAGGTCTTGCGCCCCATAATCACAGGACAGCCCATTGTGGAGCGCTTAAAGTGGGCCAAATCTGCTGGCAAATGCCAAGGCATTTTACCATCAAGCCCAATGACACGATTTTGGGCCATGGCTGAGATCATTGAAATGATCATTTTACCACGCGAAGTGCTGGTCGTTTCGTAGCAGGCGGCGTTGGTGGCGTATCATCTGGCTCAGGCGGGCTTTCAATATCAGCGTCAGGTAGCTTGTCAAACATCATACCTTCATTATTTTCAGAGGCATAAATCGCCCGCACCGCACCAATAGGTGCATAGATATTGTAAGGCTTACCAGCAAAACGTGCGCTAAAACCCAAGCATTCATTATCAATCAAGAACGCTTGAACGGCTCGAGGCGCAATGTTAAGTATTATCCTGCCTTCTTCAATGTACTGACGCGGCACTTCGACACCTGCCATCTCAGCATCAATGATGACATGCGGTGTTAGCTCATTGTCGAGAATCCACTCATACATGGCTCTCATCAAATAAGGTCGATTTGATGTCATCATGGACGTATTGATTTTTCCGTTTCTGTCAGTGATTCTTGGAACATTTCCCGAGAAAAAATACGATCCATATACCGCATCAACGGCTTTACATCGGTCGCTGGCATGTCAATACCGTATTTAGGCAAACGCCATAACACTGGTGCAATAGTGCAATCAACCAATGAAAACTCTGAACTTAAGAAATACGGCTTAATAGCAAAGACATCAACAGCAGACAGCACACCTGAACGTAAGATATTACGAGCGCGATCCGCTTTTTCAGGAACACCACTATCCATATCACGCAGTAAGCTATACCAGTCTTTCTCAATGCGATACAACGCCAAACGAGAGTGTGCACGCGTCACTGGATCAACGGGCATTAGTGGCGGGTGTGGAAAGCGCTCGTCTAAATACTCCATAATGACGCGAGCATCATATAACACCAAGTCACGATCAATAAGCGTCGGTGCGGTGTTATAGGGATTCAGTTCTGCTAAATCTTCCGGCTTGTTGTCTGGATCAATTTCAATAATATCAACAGTAATGTCTTTCTCAGCCAATACTATTCTTACTCGATGGCAATCAGCACAGTCGGGTAGCGTAAACAATGTCATAACAGAACGGCGGTTAGAAACTGAACTCATTCAATTCTCCCAAATCCAAATGCAAAGAGGCTGCCCCACATGAGGCAGCCTCGCGATACTACAGTAAAACGCGATTAATGAATATCTTTCCAGAACTCTTTCTTCAGCAAATAGGCCAAAACCAAAAGCACCAATAGGAACATCAGCGTCAAAATACCATAAAATGTACGGTGTAACTGAGCGGGCTCACCAACATAAACAAGGAAGTTAGTCAGGTCTTTAGCGACTTGATCGTACTCTCCAGCACTCATTTTTCCTGGCTCAACCAATGTTAACGTATTGTCCTCACCTAGCTCCTGAATCCCTTGAAGCTCTTGAAGCACATGAGGCATACCAACATTCGAAAAATACAGGTTGTTAACGCCGAATGGACGGCTATCATCACGATAAAAGCCTTTGAAATAGCTGTACAGCCAATCACCGCCGCCACGAGAGCGTGCAATCACTGTTAAATCTGGTGGCGCTACTCCAAACCAACGAATTGCGTCCTTGGTGCGAACAGCATTCACCATCAAAGAGCCTGGCTTATGAATTTTATCATCGTCATCACGAGTAAAAATCAAAGGTTTAATATCACCTTCAGATAAACCAAGGTCAGCAGCCACTCGATTGTAGCGGCTAAACTCCAGTGAGTGACAACCCATACAGAAGTTAGCATAGTACTTCGCACCACGCGCTAAGCTGACCTTATCACTTACATCAACATTGGCATCCAATGTGGGTTGCCCGCTTGAAGCACTAAATGCTGTGGGTGCTGCAGTCAGGCTTAAGAAGATCGCACCTAATAGTAATTTAAATGATTTCAATTTCATCCTGTTACCCTCGTTGGCACTTCTTTCTCTGCATTAGCTCCACCTACAAAATGTGGCAACAGCAATGTTGTTGCTAGGTAAGCAATAGGTAGTAGCAACATTTGCCAAAACAGGCTGCTTTGGTTGGCAGTAAAACTAGCATCGTATCGTAAGAAATCCCAGAATAAAACGGCAACCAGTAAGACCGCAAACCACATCAAATAATTGACCTGATTAGGGCGGCTATGCACATAGGTCACAGCAAAAAATAGGAAATAGATTTGTGTACCACGCGTACCCAATTCTTTCAGTTCATCTGTTACCGCCATAACCCCTAACATACCTAGCACAATGAAGGTCACGGCAAACCAAGTTAAGTTAATTAGGTGTGCTTTATTTCTATAGCGAACCGACTTGATGGGGTTTTTGTCTAACCAAGGCAGTACAAATAAAACAGCAATGGCTGCAAACATGGCTAGCGTTCCATACCAAGGATCAGGCACAGCACGCAATACTGTGTAAAACGGCGTGAAGTACCAAACGGGTGCAATATGCTCAGGTGTTTTCAGTGCATTGGCGGGCTCGAAATTCGCATGCTCAATAAAGTATCCACCACCCTCTGGCATAAAGAACACGATAAAGAAGAATACGATCAGGAAGACAACCACACCGACGATATCTTTTACTGTGTAGTAAGGGTGGAATTGGATACCATCTAAAGGCACCCCTTTCTCATCTTTCAATTTCTTAATTTCAACGCCATCTGGATTGTTTGAACCCACAGCATGTAGTGCGACAATATGCACAAACACAAGGCCAACCAAAATCAACGGTACTGCTACAACGTGGAATGCAAAGAAACGGTTCAAGGTGGGGTCTGAAATAACAAAATCACCACGAATAGTCGTTGAAACCACATCACCAATGAAAGGAATAGTGTTAAACAGGTTAATAATTACCTGTGCTCCCCAAAATGACATCTGCCCCCAAGGTAGCAAATACCCCATAAAAGCTTCCGCCATTAGTGCTAAATAAATCAGCATACCAAGCAGCCACACTAACTCGCGTGGCCCTTTAAATGATCCGTAAATCAATCCTCGGAACATATGCAGATAGATAACAATGAAGAACATTGAAGCACCCGTTGAGTGCATATAGCGAATAAACCAGCCGCCTGGCACATCACGCATAATGTACTCGACTGATGCAAATGCTAATTCAGCATCTGGTTTATAGTGCATCGTTAAAAAGATGCCTGTTACGATTTGCAATACAAGGCACAACAATGCAAGCGAACCGAAGAAGTAAAAGAAGTTAAAGTTCTTTGGTGCGTAGTATTCCGCAAGATGCTCATTCCAGACTTTAGTCAGAGGGAATCGAGCATCTACCCAATTTAATAAACTCATTATGCAGTCGCTCCATTCTCACCAATCAGAATCATTGAATCTGATTTGAAGTAATAAGGTGGGATTTCCATATTGGTTCCAGCAGGAGCACCTTTGAATACTCGACCTGAGATATCAAAGCGTGAACCGTGGCATGGACAGTAAAAACCACCCTTCCAATCCGCACCTAAATCCGCTGGTGCAACTTCTGGGCGATATTTTGGCGCACAGCCAAGATGCGTACACTTGCCCAACATCACCAAGTACTCTGCATCACGAGCGCGTGCCTCGTTGTCAGCATAAGTAGGCTGTACTGACTCTTTAGACTCAGGGTCTTTAAGCTGCGGCACGATGCTAGGCAGCTTGGCAAGCATTTCTTGGGTTCTATTCACAACGAATACAACCTTTCCCTGCCACTCAACGCTCATCATTGCGCCAACTTCAAGTTTTGAAATATCTACTTCAACTGGAGCACCCGCCGCTAATGCACGTGCACTAGGGGTGAGTGAACCTATAAAGGGAACTGCAATCGCACCTACACCGACTGCACCAACAGCTGAGGTAGCACCAATAAGAAAGCGCCTGCGCTTCTTATCCACTCCTGTATCTGCCATTTGTGTAACTCCTTAATCTTCAGAATCTGTCATTACCTATTACAAGGCAATTAGGCGTTGTCTATCACGCCCCTTTCAAAGGGTTCCTAATATTTAACCCTCTGACTAAAAACCGCGTCATGGTGGCGCATGTTCACACTAACGTCAAGGCATAAAGCCTCCTACATAGAGGAGGCTTTAGTAGCTCGCTTCAACCTAACCAACTACTTTTAAGCCATTTGTCTTACTGGCTATTAACCACCATATAATTAACCGCTTCCATCACGGCTTGATCACTCAAGGAAGGATTTCCTCCTTTACCTGGCATCGCACCTTTACCTTTGATTGCAGCAGTGTGTAGTGAGCTAATCCCTGTTGCAATTCTTGGTGCCCAAACAGCTTTGTCACCAAATTTGGGGGAGTTAGCAACACCACTGTCATGACAAGCAAAGCAAGATGATTTATAGGTTGACTCGCCCAGTGCTGTTGCAACAATCGCTGCTGACGGCTCTTTTGTTGCAGCAACAACCTCGGCTGGCTCAACTTTTGCTTCTTTCTGACTCGCAGGCTCTACCTTTGCAGTGTCAACCACAGCTTCTTCTACTGGGGCAGCTTCCACAGCTTTAGCAACTTCCGTTTTAGGCGCCTCTTTAGCTTCAGAAGCTTCTGCAACCTCAACACCAACAGTAGACATCATGTGCTTAATGGCTGACGCAATTTCATCATCGCTTAAGCTTGGATCACCACCACGAGGAGGCATACCCCCTTTACCTTTAATTGCACTCGCAACAACTGCATCGAAGCCACCAGCTAGACGCGCTTCCCAGTCAGCTTTAGCACTCTCATCCAACTTTGGCGCATTAGCCAAACCAATTGCATGACAGACTTTACAATTCTTTTCAACAATTGCATCACCAGAACGAGGCGCACCCGCTTCAATCGCAGGCTTTGCTAACGCAACCGTACCGATCGGCTTTAGTGCGTTTGCCATCGTGGGATCGACCTTAGCCTCAGCGTCACCATGGCCGTCCTCACTCGGAGCAAACAGCCAAAGAATGCCTACAATCGCCGCTGCGACAAGCTGAACCCAAAAAAATCCGGGTAGTTTTTCATGAGAACCAGACATGGTTGCCTCCAGTGATATTAATTCTAAAATTCAGTTATCAAAGCGTAGCTTGTGAAAGCACTACACGCTTTGTATTCAATTTAATGTAAAAGAACAATGCAATCAGTGACATGATGAACCACTGCAACGCATAGCCTTTATGTTTTTCAATTTTGCCAAAGTATGGCTTCCAGTCTCGGATATAGCCATGCTGCTCATCAGTGGCCAATTCAATCATAACTGGCAATAACTTTATGCCTAACTCTGATGCAAACACATCAGTCTCGAACGCTTGAAATACATGAGGGTAAGCTTTTCCCTTTTGATTCAAGCGCTCTGCTAGTTGAATAGCATTTGAGGGGTTTTTAATCACCCCTGAAATTGTCATTTTTATCTTATCAACAGCTACATCGGGCAGCTGATCCCGTCTTCCTAACATCGGCACCCAACCACGGTTAACCATGACTGCGTTACCACTATCCAGCAAAAACGGCGTTAATACATGATAGCCAGGACGACCTTGGTGTGTTTTATTATCCCAAAGATACTGCCTATCACTATCAAATCGACCCGTCATTTCAGCAGGCCGATACACTTCGCCTTTAACATCAATATCACCCAAATCATTTAGCAGTAGGGGTGACTTCTGTGAAGCAGCGTTCACACTTTTTTCTATCTCGCGCTTTTCATCTGCACGATCAAGCTGCCAAAGGCCCAGCGAAATCAGTGTTGGAAAAAGCACTAGGAATGCCAATGTGGGAATGAGCGTTGCTTTGAACTCAAACCCACCCAACTTAATACCGTTTATCCCATCACTCCATCAGGTTGAATCCAACCCATCCAAAACGAAAACATTATAAATGCGAACAGTGCAATGGATGCCGCAATCCGCCTTGCTAAGGCTTTCATCATTCTTTGGGAGCCTGCTTCATCATTCATCATGTAATACAGCGCAGATCCTAGGCTATAGAGGATGAAAAAGAAAAAGCAGATGACAACAATTTTAACCAAAATCTGATCTCAATCTTAGGTAAGTGCACCACCCAAACCATGAGCAGTACACTTGATTAGCAGGCTTTACCCTGTGTACCAATATACGTAGATGAACAGTCCCAACCAAACCACATCAACAAAGTGCCAGTACCATGCAACTGCTTCAAAACCAAAATGATTTTCTGGTGTAAAATGACCGCGAATAACTCGCATTAAGATACAGATCAGCATGACTGTGCCTAATGTCACGTGGA
>JBMZDT010000023.1:0-12242 GCA_049614505.1 Leucothrix sp. | reverse complement strand
AGGACATCGCCCTTTCACGGCGGTAATCGGGGTTCGAATCCCCGTGGGGACACCACACCATCCAATAGTTAATTATACTGGTAAATGCAGTCTGACACGTGCGCCAATAAACGGTGACATTAGCAGCGTTATTTTGCCACCAGCGCTCTTAACTATTTCTGCACTCACTGCTAGCCCTATACCTTGTCCCTCTGTTTTGCTGTCAGCTCGCATGCCGCGAGTGAGTAGTTGCGCAGGATTATTGTCTGGGAAGCCCATGCCGTCATCGTCAATATCAATGACCAGATAGTCAATATCTTGAGTGGCTGTCACAACGATTTTTGATTCGCAGAAGCGACAGGCATTGTTGAGTAGGTTGCCAAACACCTCCATTAAATCATCATAATCCACTCGACAGCGAGCAAACTCATCAATATTAATATCTAGTGTAAATCCTTTATCAAAATAAACCTTCATTAATGAATTGCGTAAGCGAAAAACGATGGGGCGTAAGCTTTCCAGTTGGACAATTGCATTGTGATCACTGACGACCGCTCGGCGCAAGTGGTAGGCGACAATATCATTCATCCGCTGTATGTGGTCATCAACATAGGCTTGGTTGATTAGTTGGCCATCTGTCGAGCGCTCAGATGCTCCCTGAAGGGCGGCTAAAGGAGTCTTTAGTGCATGAGCCAAGTTGTCTAAAGCTTCACGATAGCGGCGCTTTTGGCCTTTTTCAGCATTGATCAGTGTATTAATAGCGCTTTTAACAGGATTGAGCTCGCTTGGATATTCGTGTTTGATTAGCTGCTGTTCGCCTGCTTCGATCAGTTTAATTTCTTTTTCGATTCGGCGAATAGGGGAGAGTACGATGTAGCTGCCAACTAATTGAGAGACAAGTACCAGTAAGCTAGTAAATAATACCAGCCATGTTAAATCACGTTTTAAGCCTTTTTTATCTTCAATAATACGTGTGGCTGCCCGAGCTAAGACTAATTTGTAGGGCGTTTTATCAAATGAAAAGCCGACAGCATTAACAATGTATTTTGTCCCAAGCTTTTGCTTTTTAGCATTAGGGTTGCGCCCTTTTCGAATAATGGGCGGAATGATGACTGTTTCTGTTTTACTGCCCACTTCAACATCAATTTCAAACAGTGGATAGTCACGTCTTTGTAAGGTTGCGTAAGGTGATTCGTTTTTAATAGGATCTTCAAATGCGTGCTTGCTCGACCAAGCAATGGCGCGATTTTTTACACTTTGTATGTAGGCGAAGTACTCAACCTCACGTTCTATCTCGGTCGTGAATTTATTCTGGTCAAGAAAGCGCTTAAAGTCCTCTTTTTTGTAGACTTCATTATCGACAACAAATAGCTGGAGTTCTTTAACGTGCGTGATGCCGACCAATATATCTTGGCCGTTCTTTTCCATCTCTTGACCTTGCTTTTCAAGTGCAAGCTTGTTTTGGAGGTAAAAATAAAGCGAGCCTGCACCTGAAAGACCAGTAGCAATAATGACTAAGGAAATTGCTAGCTGGCGCCATCGCAGGGAATTGAATAGACCAGGTAAACTAAATTTTTTTATGGTTTCTGCTGACTCTGATCCTTCAGGCTGCATATTTCCCTACATTATTGGTTGTTCCTCGGGAGTGTAAAGCGGTAGCCTCGACCACGCAAAGTTTCTATAGGTCCCAAAGTATTGTCAGGATCAAGTTTCATCCGTAGTCTCCGAATGAACACCTCAATCACATTACTGTCGCGGTCTGAATCATCATCATACATACTTTCAGTAAGATCGGTCTTTGAGATTACCTCTCCTGCATGAAGCATTAGGTGTTGTAAGACTTTATATTCGTATGCGGTCAGTGCAATTTCTTCATCATTTAAATAAACGCGTTGCTCAGATGTATTTAAACGGATTGGGCCGCAAGCAAATTCAGTCTGTGCCCACCGCCCCGTTCTTCGCAATAATGCACGAAGTCGAGCCAGTAGTTCTTCATGGTGACAGGGTTTATCTAAATAGTCATCAGCGCCAGCCTCTAAGCCTTCTACTCGATCTTGCCAGCGATTACGCGCAGTTAAGATAAGTATGGGGTAGTCTAGATTTTTAGTCCTGATATTCTTGATTATATCCATACCACTAACTTCGGGCAAGCCTAAGTCAATCACAGCAATATCAATTGGATACTCCAAGGCATAATATAGTCCTTGCGAACCATCAGCCGCTGCATCAACAACAAATCCCGCTTTTTTTAAAATACGTGTTAAGTCTTCGCGGATTTCGTTGTTGTCTTCGACTATTAGTGCTCTCATTTCCACCCCTGATTTTTGTTAGTTTAATTAGTGTAATCGTATCTATAGGTTCGAAGCTTTAATATAGAAGCAAAGTCTTATGAATACTAGTGTTTTGTGTAAAAATACACCTATATTTGGTTCATCAAATGTTTGAAAAGTTCATAATTCATGGTTATTTTTATTTACAATTTAACTTAACAATATTGAGTTCACCAGCGTGGGTCATGAATCTTACAGCGTAACAATCGGGAAAGCCTTCTTTATCAACTTTTTTGTAACCAATGCGTCTGCCTTTGCCTTGAAATTTAGCATCGACAAAATTGGTTACCTGAAGTGAGCTGACTGCACGAGTTGGTTCAGCTCTTGGCAGCTTAAGGTGAATTATAATGGCTAGTGCATTGCTCGAAAGTGATAAAAAAAGTGCCGCGCTAAAAACACATTTGATGACGGCGCGTTGAAAAACAGCCATTAATATTTCCCCAAAATTTAAATTCTACGACCTAGGCCCCCTAGGTACTCACTGTGATTGCATTTACTGCTTAATATATTTTCACTAACGACACCTACGTAGCGATTAAATACGCGTTTTCGTTAAGCTAGATATTTTTTAGATGTTTTGATTGTTTATGTACGAAGCCCTTCATACATTTTTTATCAGGGAACCGCTTAATTGCAGTATTATATTCCCTTAAGTTTTGGCAAAAACGAGCACACAGTGGCGATCACAATTTGTCTGGTGATTATGGAATTTTAATTCTGAATATAAGCTGAATGAATCGCCTAAAAAACCAGCGATCCAATTAAGTTTAGTCAAAAAGAGTTGGCGTCTTTCAGTCAAATGGGCCTGTAGTTGCCATTATTTGTCGGGTGGTATCTGAAGTGCCCAGTAATGGCCATCTCAAACAACACATTTTCATAGACAGGCCCCTTACCAATGTTATGAATAATTAGCGGAGTAATGCCATCCCTTGCATAGCGATTGGATACGATACCAATGTGCGGCATACCTGAACGAATATTCCAAGTCACCAAATCTCCTGGTTGATAGTCCTGAGGGTATTGGCTAATGGGTAAATTCTGTCCTGCTCTAGAAAAGAAGACTTGTAGATTTAATACCCGTCGATGATCAATATTCGGATCTGGTTTGGTCAAGCGCCATTGGCTAAAGCTAGGATAAGCGAAAAAGTTTAACGACATGTCATGGTTAACTAAGTGCTGTAGGTCAATGCCTAAGCGTCGATAGGCACGTACGACAACGTCACTACAAACGCCAATGCTGCCTGAGACGTCCCCCCACGGAAAGCCAATTTCTTGATAGCTGCCATCGTAAACAACCGAATGTTGTGTTCGTTCGTCAGCGGCAGCCACGAGTTGCTGTGCCATGAAAGGGTTTGCTAGGCTAGCACCGCTTGAAAAGCACAGTGCTAGTAAGAGAGGGATTCCTCGGTATGTTGGTCGCATGGGTCGTGCTCCATTAATACGAATTTATTGTTATTTATTAGTGTATTAAGTAGCTCACAAATAGCGGGGTCAGAGCTCAATGTGGCTAATGCTGAGGCAGGATACTCCTGCGCTTTGCATAGATACTGTACAGCATGCAAATGTTTTGGGTCGAGTGAATATTGTATTCCTCCGACAAACAGTGAGAGCATATCCTCACCCTGCGTGTAGGCTAAGCGCGTACCAGGAAAGCGCTGATAGTCCATATCAGGCTGTAAAACAGTGTTGGTAGGGTCAGGTGTGTGAATCTGAAATGCTTCAAGTAACGCAGGGTCTGGGCGTTTGCCTTCCGTTAAATATTTGCCTAACCAGACGTCTAAAGTATGTGCATTGTCTTCAAGACCCTGCATTAAGGTCATTTTAAGTTTGTCTAGATCCGTTTGAGCAATTTCACCCGCAGAATGTTGTGTCTCCCGTTTTGCGTCTTGGAAACGTTGATTGAAATCTGGGGTGTCTCCAATATCATCCAGCCAGGCTTGAACTAACTCTCCGCTTGAAGGGGCACGAAAGCCAACAGATAGGGTCATACATTCACCCATAGCAACGCCATGATGAGGAATGCCTGGTGGAAGATATAGCATGTCACCTGGGACTAAGTCCCATTGTTGGTTGGCCTGAAAGTTCTGCAAAATTTTAAGATCAGGCCCTACCAGTAGAGAACGATCAAAGTCTGGATTGTCGTCGATGGCCCAACGGCGGGTGCCCTGTAACTGAATGAGAAAAACATCGTATTCATCAACATGCGGTCCAACAGATCCTTGGTCGGTGGCATAGCTAATCATCAAATCATCAATGCGCCAGTCTGGTAAAAAACGAAACGGCTCAAGGCACGCGCGTAGCTCTGGTAAATAGGTTTCAATATCGTTGATCAATAAACTCCAATGGCTAGCCGGCAGAGCGGTAAAATCCTGCTCTTCAAAGGGCCCAATTTTCATCTGCCAAGGTGTTTCACCGTGTTCAATGACAATTCGTGATGGTGCTTCGGTGTCTAGGCATAGGCCGGCTAACTCGCCTGGATCAATATCAAATGGGCTGACATCAACCGCTTGATTAACAAGTAACGGTTTCTGTTGCCAATGTTGCTGTAAAAAATCATCAACTGATAATGATCCAAAGAGGCGGTTAGACATGGTAATTCCTAAATCTGTTTGGCTTGGTCGGCGGCATTGCCGATGTAATTGGCAGGCGTTAAGTTAAGCAGTTGTTGTTTAACCGTATCCGGCAGTTCAAGCGTATGAATGAAGGCTGCCATATCATCAGCATTAATGCGCCGTCCTCGTGTCAAGGCTTTGAGTTTTTCGTAAGGTTTTTCAATGCCATGGCGGCGCATCACTGTTTGCACCGCTTCACCTAGCACTTCCCAGTTATTATCAAGCTCTGTCGCCGTACTGATTGGGTTGAGTTCAAGCTTGCTGATGCCTTTAAGCGATGACTGGTAAGCAATCATGCCATGCCCCATGCCCACGCCTAATGCACGTAGTACCGTTGAATCGGTTAGGTCGCGTTGCAGTCGTGAAATGGGAAGTTTTTGCGCTAAGTGCGTCATAAGGGCATTAGCAATGCCTAAATTGCCTTCTGCATTTTCAAAGTCGATAGGATTGACTTTATGTGGCATGGTCGATGAACCAACCTCTCCTGCAATGACCTTTTGTTTGAAATGACCTAGTGAGATATAGCTCCAAATATCTCGGCAGAAATCAATCAGCACAGTGTTATAGCGACCATTGGCATCAAACAGTTCAGCAATATAGTCGTGCGGCTCTATCTGAGTTGTGTAAGCATTCCATTTAAGCCCTAGTGATTCGACAAAGTGTTGAGCAAATGCTGGCCAATCAACTTCGGGATAGGCGCAATAATGTGCGTTGTAATTGCCGACAGCGCCATTAATTTTGCCAAAGATATCAACCGATTTAATTTGGTTGAGCTGTCGGTTCAAGCGCTGGGCGGTATTGGCAATTTCTTTGCCGACGGTGCTAGGAGAGGCTGGTTGTCCATGCGTGCGGCTCAGCAGTGGTTCCTCTGCATATTCATGCGCCAAGTCAGTAACCACTTGGTTAAGTTGCTCAAGTTGCGGAATCAGGACATTATCACGTCCCCCTTTGAGCATTAAACCATACGCAAGATTATTGATGTCTTCAGAGGTGCAGGCAAAATGAATAAACTCATTAACCTTGTTAATCTCAGGATGCTCAGCAACTTGCTCTTTAAGGAAGTATTCAACGGCTTTGACATCGTGATTAGTGGTGCGCTCAATGTCTTTGATACGGGCCGCATCAGATTCATTAAAATCACTGATGATGGATTCTAGTCGCTGATTAGCCTCTGCTGAAAACGCTGGAACTTCCTCTATAGCGGCGTGGGCAGCCAGTGCCTGTAGCCAGCGAATTTCTACAATGACGCGGTGATGAATTAATCCATATTCGCTGAAGTAGGGGCGTAGCGCTTCAGTTTTGCTACCGTAACGACCATCTACGGGTGAAAGTGCGGTGAGGCTGGACAGGTGCATAGTTGTTCCGTGCTAGCAGCTAAAAAAGGGGCGTATTATACAGCGCTGGGACAGAAATCAATAGGGGCGCCGAATAGGATCTAAAATACTGTTCATGGGCGCTAAAGCCTCGTTACTTTCAGGGAAGTCTAAGGTGTAATGTAAGCCGCGGCTTTCTTTTCGACTTTGTGCTGAGCGAATGATCAAGCGGGCCACTTCAGCAAGGTTCCTCAGTTCAATAAGATCCGGTGTAATGTTGAAATTTATATAGTACTCATCAATTTCTTTAAGCAATAACTCAATACGATTGCGGGCACGCGCCAAGCGTTTAGAGGTTCGAACAATGCCAACGTAGTCCCACATAAAGCGCCGAACTTCATCCCAGTTATGATTGATTACGACGCGCTCATCAGAGTCAGTAACGCGACTATCATCCCAGTCTGGTATTGCAATCGTAGGCAGTGGCTTGTCGATGTGCCGTTGGATATCTTCAGCACATGATTTGCCATAAACGATACATTCCAGTAGGGAGTTGCTCGCTAGACGGTTTGCGCCATGTAAACCGGTAAAGCTGGTCTCACCAATCGCATACAGTCTGTGGATATCCGTGTGTCCATCGGAATCAACCATCAAGCCGCCACAGGTGTAGTGAGCAGCTGGTACTACGGGCACCGGTTCTTGGCTCATATCATAGCCGAATGATTCGCATGTCGCATACACGTTTGGAAAGTGCTTTAGGATAAAATCACGGGGTTTGTGACTGATATCCAAGAAAACAGAATCAATGCCGAGCCGTTTCATCTCATGGTCAATGGTACGTGCGACGATATCGCGGGGTGCCAGTTCGCCACGGTCGTCAAAGTTCTGCATGAAACGGCTGCCATCCGGCAGCAGCAAGTGCCCACCTTCGCCTCTGACCGCCTCGGTAATCAGATTAGATTTAGCGTGAGGATGGTACAAGCAGGTTGGGTGAAATTGCATAAATTCCATATTGGCGACACGGCAGCCTGCTCGCCAGCCCATGGCAATACCATCACCACTGGCTCCGTCTGGGTTGCTGGTGTAGAGGTATACCTTACTCGCTCCGCCAGTTGCTAATACCGTGAAACGGGCTGAAAAAGTGTGAATGTTTTTAGATGTTCGATCTAATACATAAGCACCCAAGCAGCGGTTTTCACGTGTTTGGCCCAGCCTGCGAGTCGTGATGAGATCAATCGCGATGTGATGCTCAAACAAACTAATGTTGTCTCTGGCTTGGACACGATCCAATAATGTGACTTCAATCGCTTTACCGCTGGCGTCATCGGCATGGGCAACCCGACGATTGGAATGTCCTCCTTCACGGGTTAAGTGTAGATCGCTGGCTTTGTTGGAGTTGGGCGTGTCTGGATTTCGCGTAAAAGGTACGCCTTTATCCATGAGCCATTGAATAGCGTCGCTGCCTTTGCTCACGATTTGCTGGACTACTTCTGGGTCACACAATCCAGCCCCTGCCGTCAGTGTGTCTGCCACATGAGACTCTATGCTATCAGCACGGTCTACGACTGCTGAAATTCCACCTTGTGCATAGTAGGTGCTGCCTTCCGTAAGGCTGTCTTTGCTAAGAATCGCGATGCTTAGTGTGTTGGGTAAACTCAAGGCGAGACTTAAACCCGCTGCACCGCTGCCAATGACAAGTACATCATGCTGCATAAACAATTGCTCTAGTTGGTCATGTGAGGATTTGCATTATAAGCAATGTTTAATGAAAGGATAGTTTAATAGCGAATTTGGATTGAGCTTAATTATGCGCGCTTGACGCATAGCGTGTGCCATTGATTTTTCGCCATATCACTCAAGCAATCTGGTTATGCTTCTAACTAAATGTTAAGGTTCGCGACAGCTAATGAGCATATTTGCACCGTTGATTCAAATGGGACATTGAGGGGTGAGGTGGATATGGTAGCGTATTATTTTTATTTATCCGGGCTGAACGGATGATTACTTCAAGTAGAATCAGAGCTAGGGAAGCAATTAATGTTCAAAATTAAGCAATATTTGATACCACTTTTGGGGATGGTTATCTCATTTAATTCAGTAAATGCGGCAACCAAAACAGATAAATCCATTGTTGAAATCGAAGCCGACCTGCTAGAGATAGTCGCCTTATTGGGTGCGACAAAGCCAGGTAAGCAAATAAAGGGAGCATCCGGTACAGGCACGGTAGATGTCAGTGCTGCTAATGAAATCAGCAAGTTAGTTGGCTTAGATTTACAGCAGTTTGTGAATAAAAGCCCAAGTAACACTAAGCAAAAAGCGGCCAAAGAAAAGCCAGTACTCAATAAGCTGACGAAAACGAAAGGGATTAGTCCGAGTACTTACCGCCGGGTCATGGCTTTGTCATCAAAGCGTACCAAGCGATCTTATCGCTACCGACCGTGTTACCAATATAATTACCAAGAGTTACAACATAAATCCCGTCGTTACCAAAACTCGATTACCGAGGCAAGTAAACAGCACGGCGTTAATGAAAACTTAATCAAATCAGTCATCACAGCAGAGAGCTGCTTTAAGGTACGGGCACGCTCACACAAAGGAGCCCGTGGTTTAATGCAGTTAATGCCTGCCACCGCGCGTCGTTTTGGAGTACGTAATAGCTACAACAGCCATCAGAATATTGGGGCGGGGACTAAGTACCTACGCTGGTTACTGGACCGTTACCAAGGCAATGTGCATTTTGCACTCGCCGGATACAATGCTGGCGAAGGAAAGGTTGATCGCTACGGTGGTATTCCTCCTTATAAGGAAACGCGAGAATATGTACGCCGCGTTATGGGTGTGTTTAGCACGTTGCATGGTAAAAAAGCTCAGTCTGTGAACTTAGGCCATAAAAACCAGCCTAAAACCAGAGCGTACTACCAAAAAATCTGGCATGCGAAGCAAAGAGCCAAACAGCAATACAAACCGTTAAATCAGCGGCGTTGTGTTAAAGCAGCCCCCACGCATTTAAAAAATATTACCTACTTAAAACGTAGTGGGCGTGGTGGGTCAGTCTGGCGTCGTTACTACAGACTAAAACAGACTGAGAACTTAGCCACTGTGACACAGAAAACAGGTGTTCATATTAATGCGCTAAAGCGATTGAACCGTCTGCCTTCTTATTCGACAGTACCTGCTGGACAACAGTTGGTTGTCTGGGAATGCCGCACCTAATGTCACTCATCACTAGATAGGATTTTAAAGCATTCAATGAGTAAGTTTTGGAGCAATAGAGCAAAAGGGCTAGATCCCTATGTTCCGGGTGAGCAACCCAAAGATAAGCAGTTTATTAAGCTAAATACTAATGAAAGTCCTTATCCATGCTCACCTAAAGCATTGCAGGCAATGCAGCAGGCTGTGTCAGAGGATTTGAGGTTATATCCTGACCCCAATGCCGATGAACTGAAGCAGTCTATTGCAGATTTTTATCAAGTAGATAAAAGCAATGTCTTTGTTGGGAATGGCTCTGATGAAGTACTTGCGCATGCGTTTGTTGGGTTGCTCAAGCAAGAGGGTAAGTTGTTATATCCTGATATTAGCTATAGCTTTTATCCCGTGTACTGTAATTTGTTTAATATTAATGCAGTAGCGGTGCCGCTAGACAAGGCATTTGCTATTGACCCAGCAGATTATCAGCAGGATAACGGCGCTATTATCTTCCCTAATCCAAATGCACCAACGGGCATGGCTTTATCGCTCACTGAGATCCGCAACATACTTGACCACAATCCCAATTCACCCGTATTAGTTGACGAGGCTTATGTTGACTTTGGTGCTGAAACGGCAATTAGCTTAATCAGCGAGTACCCAAATCTGTTGGTAGTTCAAACCCTTTCAAAGTCGCGCTCATTAGCTGGGATTCGAGTTGGATTTGCAGTCGGGAACGCTGAGCTAATCGAAGGCTTAGAACGCGTGAAAAACTCATTTAACTCTTACCCACTGGGGCGTGTTGAGCAGCAGGGCGCTATGGCAGCAATGAATGATCGAGAGCATTTTGATCAATGTCGCCAGAAGATTATAATTACTCGGGAAGTGACAACAACGTCACTAGAGGCACTTGGGTTTGAAGTGTTAACGTCCCGTGCCAATTTTGTTTTTGCTAAGCCGCCCGCAGGTGTCAGTGCTGAAAATTTGTATCTATCACTCAAAGAACAAGGAGTGCTGGTGCGCTATTTCAACAAGCCGCGTATTGCCGATTATCTCAGAATTACCATTGGCACAGATGCAGAAATGGCTGTATTGATAGAGTGTTTAAACGACATTATATAGGCTTAACATGCCAATCTAAAAGCCATCTGTGATTACCTAGTTTAAGTCTAGAAAATTTGTATTGGCAGGAGGCATTTGTAAAAAATAGCCGTCGCGCTGCAAGTGCATCATCACCTTTTGGGTGTCTAAACGTACCAGTTTCTTTGTTTCATCTAGGCGCATACTAAAAGAGAACTCTAACTTCCCCAGCTTGCGCTGTAATGCGTTAGGGAGAACGTTAAAATTATCTTTTTCATTCAAATAGACATAAAGGCCTGATTTAAGCTTACTGCGGTAAATATGACAGTCCACCTGCATTAGCGTGCTGCCCGTTTGACCATAACATCGACAGACTTTATGTTACTGAGCATCATTTCATAGGCGATATTGCCGTCACCTGGTTGTTCAATAAATACGCTGCTTGGTGTGAAATTCTGGATACGGCCATCAGTGACAATGTGATCCGTGCTAGTAATGCGTACAATACGGCCAGCAAAGTTGCGTATCTGATTAGGAGAGGCGGCCTCAAAGTCCAATCGATACAATGCTTTACCTGGTAATAGGGTTAGGAATGTTTCTTTAGACCTCTGCATGGCACTAAGATTAGCGAGACCTGTTGCGCCATTGGTATTAGCAAGGTTCTGCGTGGTTGCAATGGGTGTATTGCGATCAGAACGAACGGCTTCAAAGGCTTTATCTGCACCCGCAAACCAAGCAACGACCGCAGCAATAAGGCCAACGAGCCCTATCATTAACACGCCTCGTGTGCGATCCCAGAGCGTGGGTAAGGCGATTAGGTTGATGACAGGTATCAGTGCAAGCAAGCCTGTCACGACATGATGCCTAAATCCTTCATAGGCAAATTTCATATAGCTTATTGAGAATAGGAAGATACCAATTGCAGTAATGGTTAAAACAGCTAATTCCATGGCGACGCTCGAGTCTCGATGCAGATAGTTTTATTTTTTTACATTCTAACCTTATTAGCGCGCGAAATGCTAATTAGTAGAGGTAATCAATCATTTTAAGTATAGTATTCATCCATGAGAATTATAACAGTAAATACGAACGGCATTCGTGCTGCGGCCCGCAAGGGTTTTTTTGATTGGTTAGCTTTACAAGATGCAGACGTCGTTTGCATACAAGAAACCAAAGCACAGATTGATCAGCTCAGTGATCCTATCTTTCATCCAGAAGGCTATCATTGTTACTACAACGATGCTGAGAAGAAAGGCTACAGTGGGGTAGCGCTCTATTGTAAGCAGGAGCCAGACGATCTGATTAACGGTATGGGTTTGGCTGAATTAGACTGTGAAGGGCGTTATTTAGAGGCTCGTTTTGGCAAGCTTAGTGTAGTAAGTTTATACATGCCTTCTGGTTCAGCAAAAGATGAACGTCAACAAGTCAAATATCGCGGTATGGATTTCTTTTTGCCAAAAATGCAGTCTTTGCGGGACGAAGGGCGTGACCTGGTGATCTGTGGCGATTGGAACATTGCTCACAAAAACGAAGACATCAAAAATTGGCGCGGCAATAAGAAAAATTCAGGCTTCTTGCCAGAAGAAAGGGCCTGGTTAGATACGCTGTTTGATGATGAAGGTTTTGTTGATGCGTTTCGTGAGCTTGAGCAGGAAGAGCATGCATACACTTGGTGGTCTAATCGTGGACAGGCTTGGGCGAATAATACAGGCTGGCGCATTGATTACCACATACTCTCGCCA
>JBMZDT010000022.1:0-12306 GCA_049614505.1 Leucothrix sp. | reverse complement strand
GGGCGCTGCCTCAGTTGCACTCTCCGTTTGGCTTGCGATGCGCATCGAGCGTGATTACGCATTTAAAGACCGAGGCTTAAGCATTTTACTAAAACAACCGTTTTACTGGCCTTGGTTGTTTGTCGAAATTATCAAAGCAAATATTGCCGTGCTTAAATGTATTTGGCTCCCCAAACAGTACCCTATTTCCCCACTGATTCGTACACTTAAGATGGCACCTGAATCACGGATCGCCCGCACGGTATACGCTAACTCCATCACGCTAACACCAGGTACTATCACCATTAAAGTCAGAGATAACGACGTATTGGTCTACGCTCTGACTGAAGACAGCATGACTGATTTAGAAGGCGGGGAAATGGGGCGTCGGGTACATATTTTGGAAGGGAGTGATTAACAATGTTTGCTGTGACCACCTTAGCTATCTTAGTCATTATGGGAATTGCACTGGCCAGAGCTTTTTTAGGCCCTTCAGTCTATGACCGTATTTTGGCAGTGAATATGTTTGGCACCAAAACCGTCTTGTTTATTGCCGTTTATGGTTTCTTGACGGAGCGCCCTGACTTTTTAGACATTGCCCTAGTGTACGCGTTGATTAACTTTATCGGCGTCATTGCCGTCCTGAAGTTTGTTGAGCGCTACCCACCCCCATCGGCTAGCACTGAGGATTAAACAATGAGTGTGATTATTGATGGACTAAGCTGGATTTGCTTGCTTATTGGTTGCGGGCTTGGTTTGAGCGGTGCGTTTGGTATTTTCCGTTTTAAAGAATTCTATACGCGACTACATGCCGCCAGCGTAACGGATACGCTGTGTGTGTTTTTCATTATTGTCGGGTTGATTTTACAAGCGGGTTTTTCACTAGTAACAGTCAAACTAATCTTTGTAATCGCATTGCTTTGGCTTACCGGGCCCGTTGCCAGCCACGCACTGATTCGCTCAGCTTACCAAACTGGTTTAAAGCCTAAGTTGGCTATCACAAGGAAAGCATCCTCACTTAGGGGGAAGTCCTCATCAACATAAACATTCTTATTGATGTCGTATTGCTGACCATGCTGGTTTTCACGACCGTCGCAATCGTTCGCTTACGCAGTTTATTTGCCATTGTCATGCTGTCAGGCATCTATAGCTTGCTCTCTGCCAATATCTTCGTGATTTTAGATGCGGTGGATGTGGCGTTTACTGAGGCTGCGGTTGGTGCAGGAATTTCTACTGTCTTGATGCTCGCAACGATTGGCATTACTGGCTATGAAATGAAGCCGCGTTCCAATATCAATCGTACGATACCTCTGCTCGTGGTTTTTGTGACTGGCGCGGTATTGGTGTATGGCACGCTGGACATGCCCGCATTTAGTGACCCAACAGATCCGATCCACCAACACGTTGCGCCGCGTTACATTCTTGACTCCCCTCAGGAAATTGGCATCCCCAATATGGTGACCTCCGTACTCGCCAGCTATCGTGGCTATGACACGATGGGCGAAGTGATTGTTGTTTTTGCTGCACTCATAGGAGTGCTTTCGTTAATTGGCATACGTGAACCTAAAGTAGCGCCTAATTATGCCGAACCGCCTGCACGCCCGATTTTACAAGTCATGGCAAAATTCATGATCCCTTTTATTATTCTGTTTGCGCTTTATGTTCAGTTTCATGGCGACTTTGGACCAGGTGGTGGCTTTCAAGCCGGTGTCATTTTCTCCGTTGCTATCATTCTTTACACCCTAACGTTTAGCCAGTATGACGGTATGCGCCTAGTCCCGCCTAAAGTATTAAAAATACTCGCGGCTACGGGGGTATTAATTTATGGCGGAACAGGCATTTGGACGTTACTAAAAGGCGGTACCTTTCTAAACTACAGCGTGCTTGGCGAAACCAGCGTAGCAGGTCAGCACCTAGGCATTTTGCTCATCGAATTTGGTGTTGGGCTAACCGTTGCAACCGCCATGATGCTATTGTTCTTTGCGTTTGTGAGCCGAGGTGATAACAAACTATGATCTCACTCAACCTCTACAACTACTGGGTTGTTATCTTTTTAATGATGGCGGGATTTTATATCCTGATTGCTAGTAACCACCTGATAAAAAAAATTATTGGTTTAAACATCTTCCAAACCTCGGTGTTTATGCTCTATATATCAATGGGTAAGGTCGCTGGAGGTACAGCCCCCATTGCCGTTGAAGGGGTAACCAATTACTCCAACCCGCTACCTCATGTGTTAATACTTACCGCCATTGTGGTGGGTATCGCTACTACATCATTGGCACTTGCTTTAGTCATTCGCATTAAAGAAGCCTATGGCTCCGTACAGGAAGATGAAATTCTGGAAATGGATCAGATTGCGGATCATGGGATAGCAGACGACCCTAACATTTCACCTGAGGCAAGTCATAGATGATAATGGAACACTTGCCTGCACTACAGGTGGTGTTGCCGTTATTGGCAGCGCCGCTTTGTTTTTTAATCCCCAATAATCGTTTATCTGGACTGTTTGCGACAGCTGTTAGCTGGGTTGTATTTGCGATAGCGATTTCGCTACTGCTAGCCACCCGCAATCAAGGTGAATTGCATTATGCCTTTGGTGGCTGGGCACCGCCATGGGGGATTGAATATACCGTTGATACGCTTAATAGCTATGTCTTACTCATCGTCAGTGGCATCGCAGCCGTTGTCTTCCCCTATAGCTTAACCAGCATCCAGCGAGAGATCCCTGAATCACAACAACGCTTATTTTTTACCTCAATGATGTTATGCCTTGCTGGTTTACTCGGCATGACCATTACAGGCGATGCCTTCAACCTCTTTGTATTGCTAGAAATATCCTCGCTCTCCAGCTACACACTCATTAGTTTGGGCCGTGACCGTCGTGCCCTGACCGCCTCTTTTCAATACCTGATTATGGGCACCATTGGTGCAACCTTTATCTTGATTGGGGTCGGTTTGCTCTATGCCTTAACCGGTACGCTCAATATGGCTGACTTGGCGGTGCGTATCACCTCAATTGGCGAATCGCGAACCCTACAAGCTGCTTTCACTTTTTTACTGGTAGGGTTTGGTTTAAAGCTTGCCATGTTCCCATTGCATTTGTGGCTACCAAATGCCTATGCCTACGCGCCTTCCGCAGTGTCTGCATTCTTAGGTGCAACGGCAACCAAGGTAGCGATTTACGCCCTATTACGTTTCCTCTTTACTATTTTCGGTGTGAAATTTAGCTTCGATGCGATGCAGGTGCATTGGCTACTCATGCCGTTAGCAGTCATCGCTATCTTATTCGCATCAATGGTTGCTGTTTTCCAAGATGGCATTAAAAAGGTGCTTGCCTACTCCTCTGTTGCGCAGATTGGCTATATGCTCTTGGGTATTTCCTTATTCAGTGTGACAGGGCTAACCGCAACCTTACTGCATCTGTTTAATCACGCCCTAATGAAAGGTGGACTGTTTCTCACCCTAGGCGCAATAGCCTACTCCATCGGTTCAACGCGCATTGAGAATGTCAAAGGTCTAGGGAAATCCATGCCATTAACCATGGCAGCCTTTGTTGTTGGCGCACTCAGTTTGATTGGTGTGCCCCTGACGGTCGGCTTTATTTCTAAGTGGTATCTCATATTAGCAAGCCTTGAAAAAGGCTACTGGCCGCTGACCATTATTATCCTCATTTCTTCATTAATCGCGGTTGTGTATATCTGGCGAATCATTGAGAAAGCCTACTTCCAGCCTCGACCAGAAGGCCTGCCTGCTGTGAATGAAGCACCATTAAGCTTACTCATTCCAACGTGGCTATTAATTGCAGCCAATATCTACTTCGGTGTGCAAACCCAATTAAGTACTGAGCTTGCGACGACAGCCGCCACACTTCTGATGGGAGGTAGCAACTAATGGGCCTCCAAGCAGATAGCTTAATCCTATTAGCCTTGCTGATCCCACTGTTAACTGCGGTTGGGATAGTACTTGCATCACCTTGGCAGAATATTCGTGAAGGTGTCACACTGACAGGGTCTGTATTACTCTTTATTACCGTTTCTAGCCTGTTACCTTTTATTCTCAGTGGTGAGCGCCCGACCTGGGAATTGACAGAAATATTACCAGGACTAAAACTCAGCTTTACCGTCGAGCCCTTGGGTATGATGTTTGCCATGGTTGCCGCTACCCTTTGGCCAATAAACTCGCTTTACTCGATCGGCTACATGCGGGGAAATAAAGAAAGTAACCAAACGCGTTTTTACTTGTGTTTTGCCATTGCATTATCATCGGTAATGGGCATTGCGTTTTCAGGCAACTTACTGACCTTGTTTGTATTTTATGAAGTACTTACCCTGTCAACCTATCCATTAGTCACCCACGCAGGACACATCAAAGCACGCGATGCTGGGCGGGTCTATCTTGGTATTTTAATCAGCACTTCGATTGGCCTACTACTACCCGCCATTATTTGGGTCTGGCATTTAACCGGAACCACTGACTTTGTTGCTGGCGGAATTTTGCAAAGCCACATTGATGGGCCACTGCTAACATTACTTGCCGCGTTATTTATTTTTGGTATTGGTAAAGCCGCGGTGATGCCAATCCACAAGTGGCTACCCGCAGCAATGGTAGCGCCTACCCCCGTCAGTGCACTTTTACACGCTGTTGCGGTGGTAAAGGCAGGCGTATTTAGTGTGGTGAAAATTATCGCTTACATATTTGGTATCGAAATATTAAGAGAGGCACCAGGCATTGATTGGCTGCTGGGTATCGCCTGCTTTACTGTGGTTGTCGCATCCATTGTGGCATTACAACAAGATAACCTAAAACGCCGATTAGCCTATTCGACCATCGGGCAACTGTCTTATGTCGTGATGGGTGCATTGATTCTAGCGCCATTATCCATGGTCGGTGCCGCATTGCACATTGTTGCCCATGCCTTTGGAAAAATTACCTTATTCTTTGCAGCCGGGGCAATCTATACCGCCAGCAAGAAAACGGATGTGTCACAGCTTAATGGCATTGCAAAACGGATGCCTATTACCATGGCGGCCTTTAGTGTCGGTGCACTGTCGATGATTGCCTTGCCCCCTGTGGCTGGCTTTCTATCAAAATGGTATCTACTACTAGGGGCGAGTCAAACCGAGCAATATGTTGCCATGGTCGTTATTGTTTTATCAACGCTGCTTACGGCAGGCTACTTTGTACCTATCATCTACGCCGCTTATTTAAAAGATGAAGATGCAGTACAGCCGCGTGATCACGGTGAAGCACCTTTACCCATGGTCTTTGCATTAAGCCTTACCGCTTTAGGCACCGTTTTACTATTCTTTTTCCCTGAGATTCCGTTGGAACTCGCTCAGTCTGTTGGAGTTACCCCATGAGTCAGGAAAAACAAAAACACTGGCTATACCGAGCAGAAAATCAACGCACATTATGGCTAATTCAGATAGCGATCTTAGCGCTGGCTATTGCGCCTGAATTTTTCATTCATCACCATGCTTATTTTGAAGACCAAGGCATTAAGGTGGATGCGCGTCACGGGTTTTATGCTTGGTATGGCTTTACGACCTGTGCTGTCATGGTGGTTGCCGCAAAGCTGTTAGGCATCTTTCTAAAACGTAAAGATGATTATTACGATGAGTAGTTTCGTACTTCCACCAGGGTTTATCCTGATTATGGGTGGCTTACTGCTGCCATTGCTATCAACCAAATTAAAACCGCTCGCAGCGCTGTTATTTCCAGCGCTAACGCTGGCCATGGTGTGGTTAGTAAATACTGAGCATAGTTTAACGCTCGGCTTTCTTGACTATGAATTAGCACTGCTACATTACACACCTGAAGGACGAATCTTTGCAACAGTGTTTAGTTTAGCGGCGGGCATCGGGGCCTTATTTGCTTTAAAACACGCCAGCACACTTGAGCTCAGTGCTGCCTTTGTTTACGCAGGCTCTGCCATTGGTGTCACTTTTTCAGGTGACTTACTCAGCTTGTTTATCTTCTGGGAAATAATGGCGATTGGGTCGACGTTAGTCATTTGGGCTAATTCAAAAGCCAATGCCTTAGCCGTGGGTGCCAGTATGCGCTACCTGTTGGTACATTTGCTAGGCGGCGTCATTCTAATGATCGGCATCACTGCTCATGTTGCTAGTACAGGCAGCACTGAGATCGTGGCCATGAAAGCGGATAGTGTGGGCACTTGGTTAATTCTGATTGGCTTTTTAGTCAATGCCGGAGCGCCCCCTCTATCTTCATGGATTGCTGATGCCTACCCTGAAGCCAGCCCCAGCGGCACGGTATTCCTATCAGCTTTTACGACTAAAACGGCCGTGTTTGCACTGTTGATGTGTTTCCCTGGTGAAACGGTGTTGATTTACATCGGTTTATATATGGTGTTCTACGGCATTATCTACGCGCTGCTAGAGAACGACATGCGCCGCATACTCGCCTATAGCATTGTCAATCAAGTAGGTTTTATGGTGGTGGCGATTGGCATTGGCTCAGAATTAGCGCTAAATGGTGCAGCAGCTCATGCTTTTGCGCACATCATTTACAAAGGCTTGCTATTAATGTCAGCAGGTAGCGTGTTGTTAATGACAGGCAAGCGCAAATGTACGGATCTTGGCGGCCTGTTCCAGTCCATGCCGAGTACCGCGATCAATGGCATTATTGGCGCCTTAGCTATCTCAGCCGTGCCACTTACCTCAGGCTTCGTAACAAAATCGCTAGAGACCAGTGCCGCCGCTGATGCTGGCATGCCGATTGTATGGTTTATGCTAGTCGCCGCATCGGCTGGAGTATTCCTGCATGCAGGCATCAAATTCCCATGGTTTGTGTTCTTCCAAAAAGATTCTGGACTGCGCCCACCTGATCCACCGTGGAATATGCGTTTGGCAATGTGGATAATGTCTGGATTGTGCCTTGTGATTGGTATCGTGCCAGCACTGATTTATGGCATTTTACCCTATGCGTTAGACTATGAGCCCTACACAGCCGATCACGTTGTCACACAAATGCAGCTGTTATTATTTGCTGGCTTTGCCTTCTTTGTATTGCTATCACTAATGAAGCGTACACTGACAATCAGCCTAGATTTTGATTGGTTCTACCGTCTATTGATCCCAAGGCTGCTAGTGAAGCTACAAGTCGTTTACACCGCATTGATGCTACCCGTATCCGCATTTGTGAAAAATTTTGGCCAGCGCCGCCTGCACCACCTTTTTGAAGTGCATGGGCCACAAGGGATATTTGCCAAAACATGGCCAAGTGCCAGTATGGTATTGTGGGTTGCCGTATTGTTAGCGGCATCAATGATACTGTATTACCTCAAACCATAGCATTTAACAGGGAGTTTTAATCATGGGCTTATTAGTCATTGGCGTATTGCTTTGGAGTATTGTGCACCTTTACCCTAGCTTCTTCCCAGAACGACGCAGTCAACTGGTTAGTCAATTAGGCAAAAAATATGAAGGCATTTTTGCGCTGTGTATCCTGTTTAGTATTGTTTTGATTGTATTAGGCTGGCGTTCAACTGTCCCTAACCCAGTGTATGAGGTACCCGGCTGGGGACGTCACTTAAATATGTTCACCATGTTTATTGCGATAATCTTGCTGGGTGCAGGCAGTGCAACGGGCATTTCCCGAATCAAACAGTACATTCGTCACCCAATGCTAACAGGGTTTATAGTTTGGGGGATTGGGCATTTATTTGCCAATGGCGATATTCGCTCCGTGATTTTATTTGGTGGAATGACAATTTGGGCAATGATTTCATTGTTCACAATTAGCCGCAATGAAGGCGCTTGGGTTAAGCCTGCTGAAATCGCCGGGGCTAAGCGTGAAGGAATTTTATTGGGTATTAGTGTGGTGCTGTATCTAGTGTTGTTTTCAACACATCGATTCTTTGCTGGCATGCCATTAGTAGGTTAATAGCAGCCACACCCAACCAAAAAAACCTCCTCATATTCTGAGGAGATTTCTCATTGGCACTCAGGGTTTGACTAAGGTGTTACGGTAATGGTTACCTCACCCCAACTCTGACGACCCTCTACTTCTTTAAAAGTGTACCAAATCTTATCTTCACCTTGGTAACCTACTTTAGGCGTATAGCTTATCTTATTGTTAGATAAGACAGTTGACCCTCCTTCCAAAGAGAAGGCACTTGCCAACGGATTTAGCACTTTCCCATTGCCAGTATCATTCGATAACACATCAATGATAATCGTTGTGCCAGAGCTAACGGTCGTACTATCAGGGTTTCCAATAGGTGCGGGGTTACTTGCTGTGCCACCTGTCACATTGATCGTAACAACCCCCCACGTTTGGCGATTTTCAACGTCTTTAAAGGTATACCAAATCTTATCCTCACCGTTGTAAGTGGATTTGGCGGTATACTCCAGCTTGTTATCAAGCAAAGCAACCGATCCCCCTTTAAATGACCAAGGACTAGGCTCAACCAACACCAACCCATTACCGACATCATTCGCTAACACATCAATCGTTTGTAGTACGGCTGCGGTAGCATCAACGGTGTCTTCATTACCGACTGGGCTTGGATTAAATGCGCCATTATTACCACTGACTGTAATAGTGACCTCGCTCCAGGCTTGGCGCCCTTGAGCATCCGTCAAGCTATACCAAATTTTGTCTTCTCCATTAAACCCAGGTTTCGCGGTGTAACTAATTTTATTAGTTGCCAATGCGACTGAGCCGCCTTTTAATGACCAAGCATTCGGTGCCGTAAGCGTTAGATCAGTGCCTGTGTCGTTAGCCAATACATCAATGACTAGTGTTTCGCCTGACGCATTCGTTGTGTCTGAATTAGCCACAGGGGGCTCATTAAAGGCTACCGTGCCTAGCGGGCTTTGTGCATGCCAATCACGTGGGATAATTTCAAAGTGATTACTGTGCGCATCCATTTTAGGATAATCCTCAGAACGCGGCATGTGGTAGAAAGAAATACCCACCCACGCAACCAAGTCCTGACCCGCCAAGCTTTGGCCATTCACAAATTGATCCAAACTGTCCAAACAGTTGCTGTTAACGCGGTTATTATGTGAAGCAATCTGCTCGCAATCATTAGCGCGGGTTACATAAAAATCATTGTAGGTATAGGGCTCAAAAGAAGGACCAATCTCGCGATGCCCTGCTTCGCTTAGACGAATTTCATACCCCATTAAATGATTTTTTGCATTTCGCTGACTACCATCGCTAATTAGCCAAGAACGTTGCGTTGTTGGTGATAATGCACGTGCTGCCTCAGTAGTAAAGGTTGTAGTTGTACGTTGGCGTGTGCCGCCTGTTGTTGTGTAGTTAATCTCTTTTGCAACATCATTATCAGCAGTGCCATTAAGATCAAAGTCTAAACGCCAAAAGTAATTGTGCATATGCGATAAACCAATCCGATTGCCACTGAGTAACCAACCGCGCGACTCGCTGCTGGTATAACGTTGCAAAGCACCCGTTGCCAACATCGAAGGTTCCATACGCCCATCATCGTAAAACAACCATTGTGGGATATAAACATAGGCCCCCACTTTCGACACGCTAAAGACTTTTAGTGCATTGGCAACCGCAACATTATCACCCAAACGATACGCTGCGCCTTTTGTTTGTACTTGCGTACACACCGCATTTTTACTGCCGTATTGGCGTCGTGTTCCATTGGTGCACTCAGCTGCACTTAAGTTGCGTAGGTATCCACCCCCTAGGCCATAGTCAGAGACATCGTGATAGCGCGCACCATTATCATCGTAAGGTACATGAATTTGTGCAACCGCCGCATCCATCAATACCATACGACGCGTGCCATTTTTAGGCGTGTAATAAATGTGGTGATAGCGGATGCCGTGGTTATTGTCGTGTGTCCAACACATGTCCCAACGGGCACCACTAGGGAGTGTTTCATCGATAGAATAACTGTCAGCACAGTGCTCAGCAGCTTGGGCTGCTCCCATACTTAATAAGAAAGTACACAGTACCGCTAACTGGAGTAAGTATTTATTGTTAGTTAATTTTTTCATTGTCCAATCCAATACGTCGTTTAAAGCGGGTTAACAGCGTGCCAATCTCTTGGCAATAATTTAAAGCTATTCCAACGCATACCAATGACGTTATCATCTTCGTCACGTGGTAAATGGTGGTAACTCATGCGATTCCACAACACCACGTCGCCTGCGTTAATACTTTCGCCATTCGTATAAGAATTCACACCCCAGCCGCAGCCGTTAACGGTACTATTGTCAGCGCCAAACCGCTCACACGCGTTGTATTTTGTGTGGTAGATATCCTTAGTCATCCAAACTTCATTATTAGGCCCCGTCGTTTGATGGTCATAATTTAGCATCACCAATTCATAGGAAATGGGTGCAAAGCCATTGGTTTCAGAGCCATCCCGTACTCGCCAAAAGCGCTTCACCTCAGGACTAAAATTACGGCCTGTTTCAGTGGTAATTGTTTGAATGGATTTGCTTCTCCTAGTACGGTCAGCATTCAAACTACTGGTAATCTGCTCAACCACATCGTTGCTGCTGCTATTCCCTAGATCAAAATCCATGCGCCAAAAGTAATTATCAACAAAACCAACCGCTACTTGGCCATTTTGCTGAATTGGCCAACCAAAATTACTGTCAGAGCTTGTTTTATCTAAACGACCACTTAACCCCACTCTTGGTTGAATCGTGCCATTCTCTTTAAATAGCCACTCGACAGTGTAATTTGCATCCCCCATTTGTGATGCACTGAGTAACGATAAATCAACACCGCTGACGGCTGTATTTGTGCCGTACTTATAAATAAATCCAGCAGATTTTTTACGCTCGCACAGTACGGGTTTACCCGCTGAGTAACGCAACTGCCCACCACTACACTCACTGTTTGTCAGGTTGACAAAGTTATCTCCCCCTAACCCGATTCCCGTCACCAGAAATCTCACAGGACTGCCATCATCATAGTTTCTCTGAATTTGTGAGAGCGACATTTCACCCATCACTCGGCGGCTAGACTGACCAGGAGCTTGGTAGCGAACATCTGACAATACGATGCCTTCCTTGTCCCTCGCTTCCCAGCACATTGACCAGCTGGCACCACTATTGAGCGTACTTTGAATGGTCTGCCCTGAAGGGCAAGACGGATTACCAGGGCGTGCCTGTACAGTTGAAAAAGAGCCTAATAATACAAAGCCAGCAACTACTGGAGCGGCCTTTTTAATTAATAAATTCATCATGAAACCTCTAGTACCCCATACGCTGGGTAACAAGACCCGCTGATAAATTAACAATTGGACTCACCTCAAACACGATGTTGTCAGCGGTATATAACAACAACTGGGCACAGCGCTGTGCGCCACAAGCACTGGATGCACTGTTAACGGTATTGGGCATGCTGTCAGCAAAGAAGGTAAATGCCTTGTATTGCAGTTGGTCAATGGAGGTTAATGTCCCTCCGGTAATACGGGTGAACTCCGCATCTAAAATGCGACGCTCCTCATCATCTTGAAAAACGATTTCTATGGCGCGCTTAATTTCATTCTCAGCCATCGGCGGCTGCATGTTTTTAGTGCGTTCAGTTGCTATTATTTGATTGTTATCTAAGTCAATTACCGTCGTAATCAGCTCATCCGTGTTGTAATCGTAAGCGGTCGTATCAGCCCAACGTTTGTTCGCACTTAGCTCTGATTTACTAAAGCGATGCGGTTGAACCCTTAGAAATTCAACCGTAGGGTTCGTCTGTGTTGTGGTTTGATCAACAGCCACTGCCGCGCGGCGTGCTGCCAGCCTAGGCGCTGTTGTCGTATTTGCCATAGCCATTGACTTTGCACGACTTATTTCACTGTCTGACACGGGGTCCATTGATGCCGCTGAAGCAACACCCATGCTCAGCGCAAAGCCAACAGATAGGGGGATCAACAAACTATTATTTTTCATTATTTTCTGAGCGGGGGCTCAGCCTCACAGGTTGATTGAAACTATGAGGGACATTCTTTGCGATGTAAGGGATTTAGTATTGTTCAGGCTAGACTAATGGAAAGAAGCCTCGGATAAGTGGAAAAATCCCGCGATTTAATCGGCTGTACGGTCGCTTTTTCGCTTTAACCAGAGTGTTGCCACTAACATCACCGTAATCGCTGGTAATACTCCGATATTAACCATTTGCCAACCAAAGTGATGCTGTAAATACCCAGCACACAGCGATGCGGTCGCCACCGTTGAAAACACCACAAAGTCATTTGTCGCCTGTGCTTTAGCCTTCTCATGCGGTTGATAAGCATCAGTCAATAAAGTTGTTCCTCCAATGAACAGAAAATTCCAACTCAGCCCAAGCAGCACTAATCCTACCCAAAAGTGCCAA
>JBMZDT010000021.1:0-12502 GCA_049614505.1 Leucothrix sp. | reverse complement strand
AGTTCATGGGGGCGCATTTAAAAACGGTTGATGGTATTGAAGGCTGCTTGTTTACCTTATGGGCCCCCGCAATTAAACGAGCGAGCGTGGTTGGTGACTTTAATGCCTGGGATGGGCGATGCCATCCAATGCGGGCAATGGGTAGCTCTGGCGTATGGGAATTATTTATTCCCGGCCTAAATGCCGATGAATACTATAAGTTTGAACTGCTAAATAAAAATGATGAGTTGCTGTTAAAAACAGACCCTTATGCCAGACACATGGCATTACGACCAGAAACCGCTTCAAAAATAGCCGCGCCGAGCACCTACCCGTGGCAAGATACTGCTTGGCTAGCGTCACGAGCCACGTTTGATTGGCAGCACCAAGCCATTAGCATTTATGAGCTTCACGCAGGTTCTTGGCAGCGTCCAGCAGATGATCAGTTTTATGATTGGGAAGCGCTTGCCGACCGTTTAATTCCTTATGTTAGTCGACTGGGTTATACCCACATCGAACTAATGCCCATTACCGAGCACCCGCTGGATCAGTCATGGGGTTATCAAGTCACGGGGTTTTATGCCCCAAGTTCACGGTATGGTTCGCCAGAACAGCTACGTGTCTTTATCGACCGATGCCACCAACATAATATTGGGGTCATTTTAGACTGGGTGCCTGCCCATTTCCCAAAAGATAGCTTTGCCTTAGCACGCTTTAACGGCAATGCGCTGTATGAACATGAAGACAGCCGTAAAGGTGAGCATAAAGAATGGGGCACCTTGATTTTCAATTATGGGCTCAATGAGGTACGTAATTTTTTACTGGCCAATGCCTTGTACTGGATTGAAGAATTTCACATTGATGGGTTACGTGTTGATGCGGTCGCCTCCATGCTTTACCTTGATTACTCGCGTGAATCAGGTGAATGGCTCCCTAATGAATGGGGAGGCCGAGAGAATTTAGAGGCCGTGAGCTTTCTGCAAGAAATGAACCACCTCGTTCACACAGCGCAACCTGGTGTGATAACAATGGCAGAAGAGTCAACCACTTGGCCAATGGTCACCAAACCATCTGAAATGGGAGGCCTTGGCTTTTCCATGAAGTGGAATATGGGCTGGATGAATGACAACCTTGACTATGTCGAGAATGATCCGGTTCATCGAAAATACCACCATAACAAGCTGACCTTCAGTCAAATTTACTCCTACAGTGAAAACTTTGTGCTGCCGTTGTCACATGATGAAGTTGTGCATGGTAAGCGTAGCCTTTATGAAAAAATGCCGGGAGATCGCTGGCAAAAACTGGCTAACCTACGACTCTTTTATGCGTGGCAGTACGCGCACCCTGGTAAGAAGCTGTTATTTATGGGGGGTGAAATGGCACAACCCGAAGAGTGGAATGAAATGACACAGCTCAACTGGCACTGTGCTGCTGATAATGATCGTCAAGGTATTGGTCAACTAATTACAGATTTGAACTCGCTATACCGTAATGAAACAGCGTTACATGAGTTGGACTTTTCACAAGACGGTTTTAGCTGGATAGATTGCAATGATTCAGATCAGTCAGTACTTGCGCTATTACGCTACGATACAGCAGGTAATCATCTTATCGCACTGTTTAATTTCACCCCTGTTCCACGCAATAACTACCGCATTGGCGTACCTCTTGCCAACGATTACCAAGAAATACTTAACACAGATTCTGCCTATTACAGTGGCAGCAACTGTGGCAATGCAGCCATCATTCCCAGCCACAATGTGCCTTGGATGAATTATCAGCAATCAGTCGTTCTGACACTGCCCCCACTTGCAGCATTGTATTTGAAGGTGGTGAAATGAACGTTCTGTTTGCAAGTAGTGAAGTGTGGCCCTTAGTCAAAACGGGTGGGCTAGGTGATGTTGCTTATAGTTTACCGAAAGCGCTCCAAGCATTGGGACAGGATGTTAAAGTCATTCTACCCGCCTATCGTGACGTGCTTAACTGCTGCACCGACCTAAAAATAATTGCTTGGATGGACTCCCCTCATGGGCATCATCGTGGGATTCGTTTGGTAGAAGCCAGCCATGAGCAGTTTGATACGCCCGTTTGGTTGATCGACTCACAAAGCCTGTTTGACCGCCCCGGTAACCCTTATCTTAACCCAGATGGTTATGACTGGGCTGATAATGCTGAACGTTATACCCAGTTTTGTTGGGCTGTTGCACAAATTGCAATGGGTCATATAGTTCCTGATTGGAAAGCTGATGTGGTGCATGCCAACGATTGGCAATGTGGTTTAATCCCTGCATTTTTAGACCATGCTGAGCATCGCCCCAAACGCATTTTTACCATTCATAATTTAGCGTTTGGCGGGCATTTTTCAAGACAGCAATTTCAAACGCTGGGTCTGCCAGAGTCTTGGTGGTCCCCTGAAGGGGCGGAGTTTTATGGAGGGTATTCCATGCTGAAAGCTGGATTGATCTACTCCGATGCCATCACAACCGTTAGCCCCACCTACGCTAAAGAAATATGCACCTCAGCCTTTGGCTACGGCATGGAAGGGATACTCAGCTCGCGCCGCTACAAACTTAGCGGTATTTTAAATGGCATTGATGAAGCCATCTGGAATCCTAGCAACGATCGTTATTTACCCCATCATTACGCTGTAAACACCATTGAGCCAGGAAAACAAAACAACAAACACGCACTACTATCAAAGCATCAGGAACCTATCAGCGACGAAATGTTGAATTCTCCATTGTTTGGTATGGTGACACGCCTAACCGAACAGAAAGGCGTGGACATTATTACACAAGCGATTCCAGCGATATTACAGCAGACCAATGCCAACTTTATGCTTATGGGGTCAGGCAGTGCCTATTTTGAGCGCATTATTCAAGATTTACATAATCAATATCCAGACCGTGTGTTTTGCTACCTCGGCTATTCAGAACCCATGGCACATTTAATCGAAGCAGGTAGTGATGTGTTTTTGATGCCATCACGTTATGAGCCTTGCGGTTTAAATCAAATGTACAGCTTACGCTATGGGACGCTTCCCATTGTTACCAACACTGGGGGGCTTGCTGATACGGTTATTGACGCTTCACCACAAAATATTAGTAATGGGACAGCTAACGGTTTTGTAATGCATTCATCCAATACGAATACATTGCTTGATACCATGTGCCGCGCCGCTAGCCTGTACCAAGATAAATCAACATGGGCCGCACTTCAGAAAGCGGCGATGAAGCAAGATTTCAGCTGGCGCAGCAGCGCTAAAAAATACCTCACTTTATACCAATAATGAAAACAACGCCCCTGTGCTTTGGCTACTCAACGGGCTGATGTAGGCAGCACTGGGACAGGAACAATTTAATGTATCAAACCAAACAACACCGACCACTTATGAATAAACTATCAACTGATAGCCAAGCGATTGAGGACAGCTTCAACCATTACCTTACGTATTTTTTAGGTCGCAGTACCGAAACGACACCAACTTATGCCTATAACGCACTTAGCCTGACGCTACGCGATCGTATTATGGCAAACTGGCGCAATACCAGTCAGTCCCAAAAGCAGCGGGGTGTGCGTCGCGCTTATTATATTTCGCTAGAATTTTTAATTGGGCGAGCACTAGGTAACCACTTACTTAACCTGGATGTTGCAGCACCCACACGCCAAGCTCTGGAGTCAATGAGCTTCAAACTAGAAGACATTGAACAAGCAGAGCACGATGCGGGTTTGGGTAATGGTGGTCTAGGCCGATTAGCAGCCTGCTTTTTAGACAGCTGCGCAACACTTGCACTGCCTGTTACAGGATACGGTATTCGTTACCAATACGGTATGTTCCGCCAGGAAATCATTGATGGCTTTCAAGATGAAGAACCCGATCAGTGGCTACGTGATGGTAACCCGTGGGAGATTGTACGCCCCGAATACTCTGTACGGGTTAAATTCGGTGGGCACACGCAATACCGCCATACTGACGACGGGCGATTGGTCGCCAATTGGGTGGATACCCGGGATGTGATAGCGATTCCGTATGATATGCCAGTGACCGGCTTTCAAAACGAAGCTGTCAATACGTTACGCCTTTGGAAAGCAACCGCAACGGACGAGTTCAATCTAGATGATTTTAATGCCGGCAGCTATTCTGAATCCGTTGGTGCAAAAAACAGTGCTGAAAATATCTCAATGGTGCTCTACCCCAACGACTCGACTGAAAGTGGCAAGGCATTACGTCTCAAGCAGCAATACTTCCTCGCTTCGGCAAGTATTCAAGACGTCATTCGACAGTGGGAAAAACGCTTTGATGAAGCACCAGATTATATGCAGTTTGCTGCTGATAATGTGTTTCAAATGAATGATACACATCCCACGATTTCCGTTGCAGAATTAATGCGTATTCTACTGGATGATAAGCAGCTAGGCTGGGATGAGGCGTGGGATATCGTCACGCATTCACTGGCTTATACCAACCATACCTTACTGCCAGAAGCGTTGGAGAAATGGCCAGTTAGCCTATTCGAGCGCATGCTGCCTCGTTTACTCGATATTATTTATGAAATTAATAGTCGTTTCATGCGCCAAGTGGCTCAGCGTTGGCCAGGTGATACAGCACGCCAAGCGGCGATGTCAATCATCGAAGAGGGTCATGAAAAATATGTTCGAATGGCTAATCTCGCCATCGTGGGTAGCTTCTCAATCAATGGGGTTGCTGCACTGCACTCTGAGCTATTGAAAAAAGGATTATTCAGCGATTTTCATGAATTATGGCCAGACAAATTTAATAACAAAACCAATGGTGTTACACCGCGTCGCTGGATTGCACATGCTAACCCATTAATGACTGAGCTTATTAGCAGCAAGATTGGTCATGACTGGATAGCAAACCTGGATGCGATAAGCGCGCTAAAACCCTATGCAGAGAAAGACCAGTCAGCATTTCATCAGACGTGGAAAGCAGTTAAACAAGCCAATAAAGCACGCCTGGCTTTATTAGTAGAAGAACAATGTGGCATAGCGTTCCCTATCACTGCGATGTTTGATGTACAGGTCAAGCGTATCCATGAGTACAAACGCCAACTGCTCAACGTGCTGCATGTGATTCATTTATACAATCAGATTAAACAAGGCAATACAGATAAGTGGAGCCCACGCTGCGTACTCATTGGCGGTAAAGCAGCACCAGGCTATGTATTAGCTAAAGATATCATTAAGCTAATCAATAATGTTGCGACAGTCATCAATAACGATTCAGACGTTGGCGATCGGTTAAAGCTGGCCTTTTTGCCTAATTACAATGTGTCCGCTATGGAAATCATTGCCCCCGGAGCCGATCTGTCAGAACAAATTTCTACCGCAGGTAAAGAAGCCTCTGGCACAGGTAACATGAAATTTATGATGAATGGTGCAATGACAATTGGCACCTATGATGGTGCTAATATTGAAATCTTAGAGGCTGTTGGAGAAGAGAATTTCTTCCTATTTGGCTTGAGAGAGCAAGAGGTTGAAACGCTTAAATCCAACTACCACCCCGATACCTATATTGAAAATGACGCTGATCTAAGGGCCGTAATCAACCTCCTAAAAGCTGCACACTTTAATTCAAACGAGCCGGGGATTTTTGACAATATTATTAACGCTTTGCTAAACCCACATGACCCTTGGATGACTTTGGCGGACTTTAGAAGCTATATCGATACGCAACAGCTGGTTGCTGAAGCCTGGCAAGATCAAGCAAGTTGGACACGGATGAGTATTATGAATACAGCCTGTAGTGGATTCTTTTCTACAGATCGTACAATGCAAGAATATAACCGAGATATTTGGAAACTACAGGCGCTGTAAGGTATTAAATGGATGACGGGTCTGCTCTTGGAGAGAAGACCCATCATCCAATGAGAGCTTAAGAGATGGGTCTCATATGCGGGAACAAAATAACATCACGTATTGATGCCGCATTGGTAAATAGCATAACTAATCGATCAATACCGATCCCCTCGCCTGCGGTTGGCGGCATGCCATACTCAAGCGCCTGCACATAGTCCTCATCGTAGTGCATGGCTTCATCATCCCCTGCATCTTTTTCTTCGACCTGTTTACGGAAACGCTCCGCTTGGTCTTCCGCATCATTCAACTCAGAAAAGCCATTGCCAATCTCACGGCCACCGATAAATAACTCAAAACGATCGGTAATAAAATCGTTATCGTCATTACGTCGTGCCAACGGTGACACCTCAGCAGGGTATTCTGTAATGAAAGTTGGATCGCTTAAATTCGCCTCGACGGTTTCTTCAAACAACTCCATTAGAATTTTGCCAAGCCCCCATGACTCTTTTACATGGATATCCAGTTTTTCAGCAACAATGCGCGCACGGTAATCTGTTTCAAGATCAGCAGGGGTTAATTCTGTATTGTACTCAAGAATAGAGTCTTTCATCGTTAACCTAGCAAATGGCTTATCGAAGTCAAAATGCGTGCCTTGGTATTCAACGGTGGTCGTCCCATAGACATCATTCGCTAGCCCACGGAACAGCTCCTCAGTCGTATCCATCAAGTCATGATACGTTGCATACGCTTGATAGAATTCAATCATCGTAAATTCAGGATTATGCCGAGTCGACAAACCTTCATTGCGGAAATTACGATTGATTTCAAAAACGCGGTCAAAGCCACCGACCACTAAACGCTTGAGATAAAGCTCTGGCGCAATACGCAGGTACATATCAATGTCTAAGGCATTGTGATGCGTCTCAAAGGGACGCGCGGTTGCACCACCGGGAATAGTTTGTAACATCGGTGTTTCAACTTCCATGAAATCGCGTTCAATGAAGTAATTACGAATATAACTGACAATTTTTGAGCGCATTTTGAATGCTTTACGCGTCTCTTCACTCATAATCAGATCAAGATAACGCTGGCGGTAGCGCTGTTCGTGATCAGTTAAGCCGTGGAATTTTTCGGGCAATGGACGTAATGACTTAGTCAATAAGCGCAACTCATCCAGCTTTACAGAAAGCTCGCCTTTTTGGGTTTTAAATAGCGTACCTGCGGCACCAACGATATCGCCAATATCCCAACCTTTAAAATCGGCATACAGCGCTTCGCCTAAACGACCCTGCTGAACATACAGCTGCAAACGCCCTGTTGTATCGCTAATCGTGATGAAACTCGCTTTACCCATCACACGCTTGAGCATGATGCGACCTGCCACACGCACCTCAACGGCATTTTCTTCGAACCACTCTTTATCGTGCTGTTCGTATTGCGACAAAATTGACTCTGAATCATGCTGTTTCACAAAGTCATTGGGAAAGGCCACACCAGATTCTCTAATCGCAGCGAGTTTCTCGCGGCGCAGTGAAATCAGTTGATTCTCATCTTGCTCGACTATCGGGGTTTGCTCGTTCATGTTTCTCTCTCTTACAAGCCGTTTTTCAGGCTTGCTTCAATAAATTGGTCTAACGATCCATCCAGCACCGCTTGCGTACTACCCGTTTCTACACCGGTTCGATGGTCTTTAATGCGTGAGGCATCCAGTACATAGGAGCGAATCTGACTTCCCCAGCCAATGTCAGATTTATTATCTTCCATGGCCTGACTTTCAGCGTTTCGCTTCTGCAATTCCAAATCAAATAGCTTGGAACGCAACTGTTTCATAGCGGTTGCTTTGTTTTGATGTTGGGATCGGCCGTTCTGACACTGCACAACCGTATTGGTCGGGTTATGCGTAATACGAACCGCTGACTCTGTTTTGTTAACGTGCTGACCACCTGCACCTGACGCACGATACACATCAATGCGTAAGTCTGATGGGTCAATATCGATCTCAATATCATCATCGATTTCAGGCGATACAAACACAGAACAAAATGAAGTATGGCGGCGGCCGCCCGAGTCAAATGGTGACTTTCTTACTAAGCGATGCACGCCTGTTTCAGTGCGAAGCCAACCGTAAGCATGATCGCCATCGAACTTAATCGTGGCTGATTTAATCCCAGCAACATCTCCTGGTGATGCCTCCATGAGTTCAACTTTAAAGCCTTTCGCTTCACCCCAACGCAGGTACATACGCAGTACCATTTCGCCCCAGTCTTGGGCCTCAGTACCACCAGAACCTGACTGGATATCTAGGAACGCGCTACAGCTATCCGCTTCCCCTGAAAACATGCGTTTGAATTCAAGCTTGGCAAGGTCGCGTTCAAAGCCGTCAATTTCTTCGATAACGTCGTTAACTGCTGCTTCATCACCGTCTGCTTCTGACATTTCAAGCAGGTCATGTGCATCCACCAGACCTTCCGCTAAACGATCAACCGTCAGAACGACTTCTTCAAGTGTTGTTTGGTCTTTGCCTAACTGTTGCGCTCGCTCTCTGTCGTTCCAGACACTGGGCTCTTCAAGCTCACGAATAACTTCTTCTAGTTGCTCTTTCTTCTCGGCATAGTCAAAGATACCCCCTGAGCGATTCAAGTCGCGTCTGTAGGTCTTTAATATGCGAATACGTAGGATTCAATTCCATAATTGCGATCAGCTATTTCAATTGGATCGCTATAATACAGTATCGACCTGAAAGCACGGAAGTTTTTTGACCGAGAAACTGAAGAATCTGTGCCGTTTTTAATCAATGCCACTAGAGAAAGTCACAATAAAAGAAGGCCTGCTCCTTAATACAAGATAATCCAGTCTCTATAATCATCCCTTGGAATACAGTATTATGGGGTTTTGATTTTCAGGAGGCCAACCATGCCATCATTTGACGTGGTTTCAGAAGTGGATCTTCACGAAGTACGCAACGCCACAGACCAAGCAAATAAAGAAGTGACTACGCGGTTTGACTTCAAGAACAGCGACGCAAGTTTCGAGTTAAAAGATGATGCCATCACACTCAAAGCAGAAAATACGTTTCAACTCAAACAAATGATGGACATACTGCGTAATAAGTTTACCAAACGTAATATTGATGCTGCGGCACTTGACCCTCAGCAAGCTAACGAAACTGGCATCAATAACGCCAGTCAAAAGGTTTTACTCAAGCAAGGCTTAGATTCAGATAATGGCAAAAAAGTCGTTAAAGCCCTAAAAGGCGCAAAGCTCAAAGTGCAATCACAAATTCAAGGTGAGCAAGTCAGAGTCACGGGTAAAAAAAGGGATGATCTGCAAGAAGCTATCGCTTTGCTAAGGGAGCAGGAACTAGGCCTGCCACTGCAATTCACAAATTTTCGCGATTAAACCCAGCATTTCTAGAGGCAATAACACGACTATTGCCTCTTAATTTACGCAATCCATTCATCCAGTTCAGCGGCATGTTGAACCCATCCAGAGATTATTGAAATATCAGGTATAGACGCGACTTTTTCAACTCGCTCATTCACCGATTTGATCGATTGCAACAGCTTTTCAGGGTTTGCTTCCGCCAAACTTTGTACTGAATAAACCCCACTTAGCTCCAACACCTCAGCCATACCACCATCAATTCCCTTGACCCTAAGTAAATCTGCAATGGATGCCCATGAAGATACCACCCAAGACTCACGCCCCAGTGCTTTTGAGATAAGCTTAATTCCCTCAGGGTCTTGGCATTTATTCAATAAATTAAAGGTCGTGTTAACACCCATATCATGCAGTAAACGCCGATTGTCATTACCAATCGAACGAATCACTTCAATCCGGTAATTATCATCATTGGGGGACGCCTTAGCCGATGCAGTCACCACTTCCGTGGTGGTGTCTTCAACTTTTACTTTAACCTTTTGAAAACCATCGCGTGCTAAATCACTCAGTTTTGACCAGCCTGTGGCTAAACCATCTGACTTGGCCATCGTAGTGCCCGCAGCGCCTGCCATCATGCCAGAGGCTATTTCTGAATAATCACGAGGTGGTTGCGGCGTATCGGCCTGTGTTTGCAGCTTAGTGACTTCTAATTGACTCGTCCGCAATTCGCTTTCAAGGCTCTGCTGTTTTTGACTACTTTCAGTCAGTGCCTTTTGTGTTTGCTCAAGCTGCTCACTCATGCGATTGACAGTCTTTTGCAGCTCACCTTCTCTTTCACCCGTTGATTTTAATGACGCTTCACGTGCTTCAAGTTTTAGTTGCTGCTGCTTGAGCTGCTCACTCTGCTCTCGAATCGTCGCATTGACTGACTCAAACTGTTGTCCGCTGTTTTTAAGTTTAGTATCTAACTCGCGTCGGCTGACTTCGAAAAACTCTTGTTTTTGCTTCAGCTCAGAGGTCACATCTTGCAACGAATTCTCACTGCATTTGAGCTGCTCCTCATATTCCTCTTTTAGCCGCTTGGTTTCTTCTAACGCTTCAGCGGCCGTTTGTGCTTTTTCACGCTCGTCGTTTAAGTTTTTGGTAAGGTTTTCTTTAGTTTCATTCAAGTCAGCTAGGTTGGTAGCGAGTTTTTGATGCAGCTGATCAATTGTTTGATCACGCTCTATAAGCAACGACTCTGTTTCACTCAATTTGGCTGTTAAGTCTTGGGATTCAGCACTACCTTGCAGCGATAACGCTTCACTGTCAGTCTGACCGCGAACTACATGCAGTGATTGCTGTGTTTCAGTCAATTGATTAGCCGTTTCAAGTAGCTGATCTTTTAACTGTGAGACTTCGACTTCATGCTGGCTCAATCGCTCTCGATACTCACTAACCGTTTGTTGATCGACCTCACTACCACTTTCATGCTCTAATAAACGCCGTGAAAGCACATCTCGCTCATCGGATAGCTTGAGAAACATTTCACCTTGACGCACACTAGCAGCGCCCATTTCGCTGTTTTTTTGTGCATACTCATCGCGCTCTGCTTCAATATTCGCTAAGCGCTGAGACCATTCTTGACTGACTCTATCTATTTTATGACGCGCACCTCCTCGTAAAAACCAGCCTGCAATTAACCCAATTAGCGCAGCAAGCAGTAACAAAATCCATATTTGCACAAGCAAGTAGCTCATTTTCTTAGTCCTTTAACAATTAGTTTTATGCGGCGATTCTTAGCCCGCCCTGCTTTTGTTTTATTTGTTGCTATCGGATTTTTTTCCCCATGTCCAACCGCAACTAAACGCTCTTTATCAATCCCTTTTTGCACTAAATAAGCAACCACAGCCTCGGCCCGTACCTTGCTCAACTGTAAATTAGCTGATGCCGCTCCCTGTGAGTCCGTGTATCCATGCACCTGAATCTTATGATTAGGGCAACGGCTAGTAACCTGTGAGACTTTACCCAACATCGCCGCACTGGCTATTTGTAAGTTGCTAGAGCCACTATCAAAGACAATTTTTTGCTGCTTTAAAAGCGCATTAAATTCTGTTTGGCAAAACTTAGCGGCATATTTGTCAGAACCCACTAACGTCACCTCTTCAGCATCTTTAATAGACTGCTGTACAGGTTCAACGACTGAAAAATTCATATCAACAGCCAAATCACTCGCCAATTTTTGAGCAAATATTTCCGCTGTATCGCTAGCATTTTGCGTGGTTGCACTGCCTTTAATTACTGCTTTATCTGAAGTCAGTTTAGCCTCACCTGTCTTCAAGACTTGAACTGTGCTAATTGCATCAAGCACATTGTTTTGCCAATTTTTAGATGCCTTCGCAGAACTGAGTTCAACCTGCCAGACAGCTTTACCTGGGTCGGCTCCGATTGATAACAAGTGTTGATCAATAACCTGTTTCAGCTCCATATTGGGTACCGTGCCACTAAAGATGTACTCACCCGCCTCATCACGCAATACGGTCATTTCAATAGGCAACGCTGCAACGCCTTTAGTCGATACATCCTGTACTGCTACATCCGCAGTGCCATTGCTAGCCTTTGTTTGATTGGGTGTGGCACTGAGCGGATTGTTCTGCCTCGATTGAGTATCACTTGTGGGCAATTGGGTATTTGTTGTTTGCTCGCCATTGATTACAATACGATTACTGAGTGTGTTAAGGCCGTAGATATCTGCTGTATCCATGGCATGACGCGCCATTTTTTGGCTTTTTGCAACGCCACTTAACGTCACATCACGCCCATCTACAGAATACTCTACCCAATCCAAACTGTTAGAACGCAGCGCATCACCAACACGCTGTTTAATATCGGCCTGAATTAACGGGGCTTTCATATGGTACACCCCAAGCCACCCTAGAACAGCCAGCGCGATGAGTGCCAAAAGAATGATTAATATTTTTTTCATTAACTTTAGAATCCTTTGAAAAGTTATTGTATGGGATAGATTTTAAAGCAGAAGGCGGTGGTTATATGTATAAAAAAACCACTAAATTAAAATAATTGATGATTAATCTAATCCACCAGCGGTCAATCAGTCAAGGCTATCTACTATTTCAGCCAATATTGGGCTAAATAGGCGTCTCGCACTCAATTTTTGCGCTAATCCGTTTTGATCTGCGGTCGCGCCCCCGACAAATATACTCACACTAAAGCGGCGACCCCGAATCAAAACATTGGTTACTAGCCAATGATCACGCAAGCGTTGCTGCTTAGTGTAGCTTTGGCCTATTTTGGTTAATAAAAATTTGCTATTTTTTATATT
>JBMZDT010000020.1:0-12640 GCA_049614505.1 Leucothrix sp. | reverse complement strand
CGGCTGAGGTACCAGATCAAACTATGGTCGTGCATGGCCATAATGACGGTGCTAAAAACGGCGATAAACAGACTGTAACGATAAAAGTAGTCTTTCAGCTTCAAATCTCGCATTAGCCACACAATGAACAAGCCCACGAGGTAACCGATATAGCTCCAGCCTGCGAGCCAGCCTGACAGACTTTCAGTCATGCCGGCTTGTTCGTGCATATAAGGGATCATGGGCGTAAACGCATAACGCGCGATCCCCATCGTCAAAATGAGTGCGCAGATGCCTGCAAACATCACCGTGAATTTATTGGGTGCGAATAATTTTTCGAAAAATAACATCGGGTTATCCTTTTTCCTGCACTTCAACAATTTGAGCGTATAGCTCATTTGGCGTAGTGCTGTGGCGCATTGCTGCCACTAATTTACCTTGCTGATCAATCACATAGTAGCGAGAGGAGTGCTCTACGCCGTAGTCTTGAGAAGCGCTTTCAATCTCAGTGAAGTTGTAATAAGCACCATATTGTTTCGTAACGGCGTCGATGTTGGCTTTAGTGCCAGTGATGCCTGCAAGGTTAGGGTGAAAGTACTCCGCATACTTGGCGAGTTTTTCGAGCGTATCGCGCTTAGGGTCGATGCTAACAAGTAGCGCTTGTGTGCGTTTAAGGTTGTCATCGTCTAAGCGTTTGAGGGCTGTGCGAATCGTCGTCATTGAATTGGGGCAGACTTCAGGGCAGCTTAAAAAGCCGAAGTACATAACAACGACCTTACCTTTAAAATCAGAGAGTGACACTGGCCCTGCTTGAGAGCTCAGGGTGAACTCACCGCCTAAGTCTGAGAATTTTTGCGTCTTCTGGTCAAACTCAGTATCGCTGGTACTGATAAATAAAGTGACGACCGCAAGAATGCTTATCAACAGGGCTGCAATAGCACCGAGTGCGATTTTATTCATATCAATGCCCCATCAACATATTGTGGTTTAGGTGCTGCATAATCCATACCGAACCCAATACCACGATCAATACGATGAGCACGATAAATACGCCTGAAATAACGTTCCAGGTTTGCTCAGATGAGGTGTTCATATGTAAAAAGAACACCAGCTGCACACATACCTGAGCAACCGCACACAGCAAAATGATTAGCAGGGTTAGGCTTGAGCTCAAGCCACCAATCATGACTAATGAAAATGGGATTGCCGTCAAAATAATCGACCACATTAAGCCGCGTTTATACTCTGTGGCACTGCCGTGTGCAGCGCCGCCGTGAGTGTCTGTGTGATGGCTCATTACATAACTCCCATTAAGTAAACTAAGCTAAAGACGCAAATCCAGATAATATCCAAGAAGTGCCAGAACAGACTTAGGCAGGCTAAGCGCGTGTGATTGGCTTCAGTGATGCCGTCGCGTTTGATGTGAATGACTAAGATAATCATCCAGCACATGCCTGCCAATACATGCAAACCATGCGTACCAACGAGGGCATAAAAGGCTGACCAATACGCACTGGTTGTTGGCCCCGCACCTTCCTGTGAGAAGTGATAAAACTCGTACACCTCCATACACAAAAAGCCAAAGCCAAGCAGGAAGGTGATACCTAGCCATTTCATTAGCTGGTTTGTGTCTTTTGATTGCGCCCCTAACATCGCCATACCAAAGGTAAAGCTACTGAATAACAGTAGCGCTGTTTCCACTGCTACAAAGTTAAGGTCAAACAAGTCTTTTGGGGTTAATCCACCTGCAAAGCCGGTGCCGAGTACTGCATAGGTTGCGAACAAAGTCGCAAACAAAATGCAGTCGCTCATGATATAGATCCAAAAGCCGAGCAAAGTATCACCCGCAGAGTCATGGTGATGTTCTTCTTTTACAAAGCCGTCGTAACCCGGCTCTGGTGCAATAGTCATGTCAGTTGTAGCCATGATCGATGCCTCCTTAGGCCTGAATGAGTGGTGCATTTTGCTTCATACGTTCGAAGCGAGCATTTTCAATGGCGGTCACTTCATCCACTTCCACGTAGAAATCTTTATCTTTCTGGAAGTTGTAAATGATGAATGATGCAACCATTGCTACGGTACTCACAATAGCTAGCCACCAGATGTGCCAAACCATCGCAAAGCCCATCACACCTGACAGCAACGCGATAACGATACCCGCCCACGTGTTTTTAGGCATATGAATGCGGTTGTACTGATCTGGCCGCTTCGAGGCTAAGCCGTGCTCCTTAAGGTAAGAGAGCTGGTCGCGGTCTTTTACCTGAGGAATGCGTGCAAAGTTATAAAATGGCGGCGGTGAAGACGTTGTCCATTCTAAGGTGCGGGCATTCCAAGGGTCGCCCGTCACATCTTGGTTTTTCTTGCGATCACGAATACTCGCAAAGATTTGATACATCTGAACGCTTATAGCGATGAGTACAACCAGTGCGCCTGCACCTGCGACCAACAGCCAATCATTCCAGACAGGGTTGTCGTAGTAATTAAGGCGGCGTGTCATGCCCATAAAGCCCAGCACGTACAGCGGCATAAAGGCCATAAAGAAGCCGATGGTCCACAGTGCGCAAGCCCATTTTCCAAGCTTTTCGTCGAGTTTGAACCCTGTGGCTTTAGGGAACCAGTAGGTCAGCCCTGCAAAGTAGCCAAACAGAGCGCCACCAATAATCACATTATGAAAGTGAGCGACTAGGAAGAGGCTGTTGTGTAGGACAAAGTTAGCCGCTGGAATGGCGAGCATCACGCCCGTCATGCCCCCAATGGTAAAGGTGATAATGAATGAAGCGGTCCACCACATCGGAGAATCAAATGTCACCTTGCCCTTGTACATTGTAAATAGCCAGTTGAAGATCTTCACGCCCGTGGGTATCGAGATAATCATGGTGGCAATGCCAAAGAAGGCATTAACGCTGGCACCCGCACCCATGGTAAAGAAATGATGCAGCCACACGATAAATGATAGGAACATGATGCAAACGGTAGCCCAGATAAATGAGGTATAGCCAAACAAACGCTTGCGCGAGAAGGTTGCAGTCACCTCTGAGAAAATCCCAAAGGCTGGTAATATGAGGATATAGACTTCAGGATGCCCCCATGCCCAGATGAGGTTGACGTACATCATCTGATTACCACCGAGGTCATTAGTGAAGAAGTTGGTGCCGATGTAGCGGTCAAGGGTTAGTAGGGTAATGGTGACGGTCAAAATTGGGAAGGCAAGAATAATTAAGACATTGGCTGATAATGAGGTCCAGGTGAACACCGGCATCTTCATTAATGTCATGCCTGGTGCACGCATACGAATAATGGTCACGAAGAAATTCACACCGCTAAGCAACGTCCCAATGCCTGAAATTTGTAATGCCCAGAGCCAATAATCCACACCAACCCACGGGCTGTATTCCAATCCTGATAGGGGGGGATAAGCTAACCAACCCGTTGCGGCAAACTCACCCACAACTAATGAGGCGTTGACTAACATAGCGCCCACAACAAACAGCCAAAAGCTCAATGAGTTGAGGAATGGAAAAGCGACGTCTCGAGCACCAATCTGTAATGGCACTACTAAATTCATCAGACCAACAACCAGTGGCATCGCAACAAAGAAGATCATGATGACACCGTGGGCGGTGAAAATCTGGTCGTAGTGCTCTGGCGGTAAGTAGCCAACCCCTGAGGTGTCTGACACAGCCAATGCTTGCTGTGAGCGCATTAATAAGGCATCAGAGAAGCCACGAATTAGCATGATAAAGGCAGCAATAACGTACATGATGCCAATCTTTTTGTGATCGACAGAGGTTAGCCATTCATCCCACAGATAGCGCACTTTACCGTAGTAAATGATGGCACCGACAACACCTCCGCCAACCATGATAACCACTAGCATGACCGTTAAAATAACGGGATCTTGATAGGGGATCGAGTCTAGTGTCAGCTTGCCGAATATTGGATCTGGATCGGTAATGATCGTCGCATTATTGGCCATTTTGTGCTCCAGTGTACTTCTCAATGATTCTGTTAAACATCAATGGATTGACGGATGAGTAATGCTCAATAGAGTGATCTTTGGTTTTTACACTCAGCTTCTTATAAGCATCAGCAGATAGTGTGTTAGGAGAGGATTTAACCTGACTGACCCAGCTTGCAAAGTCCTGTTCAGATTTGGCGTGAGCGATAAATTTCATACCGGAAAAGCCAAAGCCGCTGTAGTTGGCAGACATACCGCGATAGGCTCCAGCCTTGTCTGCAACCAGATGTAGCTGATTTTCCATACCTGCCATGGCGTAGATCATGCTTCCTAGCTGCGGCACAAAAAAGGAGTTCATCACGGTGTCAGAAGTAATTAAAAACTCGACGGGTGTATCCACTGGTAGTGCTAATTCATTGACAACGGCAATCTCTTGTTCCGGGTAGATGAACAGCCACTTCCAATCCAATGCAACCACTTGGATTCTTAATGTGTCTTTGTTTGATTGAATGGCTTGACGTGGGTCAAGTGAGTGTGACGTTTGGTAGGTGATAATCCCTAATGTCACAATAATGGCGAGCGGCACTGACCACACCACAAACTCAATCAGGTTGGAATGCTCCCAGTGGGGTTTATAGTCGGCCTTATCGTTGCTGGCACGGTACTTAATGGCAAACCAAATTGTCATACCGATAACCGGGATGACGACAATCATCATAATTAAGAATGATAGGATGATGAGATCCATTTGCTCAGCAGCAATCGGTCCTTTAGGGTCAAAGAGTAAATACTCAGCGTGACCCAAGGCCGGAAGCGCCATCAATAGTATTAAAAGCTTCAGTTGTTTCAGTAACATTTTCACCAACTAGCTGTAAGGCTTGGTATGAGTTGAACGTCAAAGTGGTTAAACGATTACTGAGAATACGGTAATTATTGTATTTTCAGTAATTTCTGAAAATACTAAATGATATAGAATTTAAATCAAGAAACCGTAGCGTATAAAATGTTAAGAGAGCCGTTAGATTTTTTGACGCATCAGCGCCTGATGTAATGCCTTGGCGAAATATAAAACAGACAGCGCTCCACCAAAGGCATTTTGATACGCTGGCTCAACGACACAGGGCTCTGTGCTCGCTGCTGGGTTGGGGGCTTTTGGATCTTGATAGACCGATAGATAGACATGGCAAATGGCTTGCTTGTGCTGTGTCCCTAGTAAGGTGAGGTCATCGCGGGTGACTTGGGCGGTACCAAACTGGTTTGTTTCGTCTGGACTAATAACGTCAAGCCCAAGTTGCTTAGCGGCGTAATAGGGCAGGGAGTTGTTGCCAAAGGTCCAGACGGGTTTGTTATTTTTAATATCAGCTGGGGACTGTGGGATGGTAATTTGCAGTAAAGGCATCTTACCATCAGGGTAAGTTTTGGCTAATTCCGCTCGTAGCTCAGAAAGCTGCTTATCTGCTGCGGCAAGCTTGTTTTCTGCAAATGCCGTCTTGTCAAACAGCTTTGCCATCTCTAAAAAACGCTCACGAGACTTCTCAAAGTTGTTATACCGCTGACCAAAGTTTTTAAAGTAAATTACGGTAGCGATATTAGAAAGTGGCCGTAGCAGTGAGCGCTGTGAGTAACCAATCAGGATAATATCGGGTTTAAGCGCTCGAATGTGGCGCAGTGTTGGGCTTAAGCGTTCCCCAACATCTACGACGGTTTCAGGCACAACGGGTAGGCTAGTTTGCCGTTGAAAGCCTTTAATATCGGCCATGCCAATGGGTATTTCACCAAGCTCTAGCATTTGTTCAGCGAGCGTCCAATTCAATGCTACTACGCGTTTTGGTGACTCTGCAAAGCGGTATTTACCGTGGGAATCAGTAATCTGGATTTCGGCCAGTGCTGCTAAAGGGGCTAGAAAGCAGGTGCAAAGGCAAGCGTATTGAGCTGCCCTGCCAAGTGATGCGAAACATTTGAGTTGCTGGAAAAGCTGCCTAGGTATCATCCTTATCGTTACTCTTGCCCATGAGTTTATCTTTAAACGAGAAAATTGATGCAACGCTAGAGCCCATTTTAATCATCTTATTTAAGTCCTTAGTGCTCAAGCTTGAGAGTTCATCTACGCCTTCAGATACCTTCTCCATCAGGTCATACATTTCTGTCATGCGTTGCTGTGCATATTTTCCTTCTTCGGTATCCGGTTCGCGCATGATTTCATCGCGTAGCATACTCAAGGTTGGCGCGATTTCACGTTTATGCCTTTCTTCAACAACGATACGGGCTATTTCTACTATATCTTCTGGCGTGTAGAAATAATCCTTACGATCGCCTGGGTAGTGTTTAACATTCAACAAGCGCCAAGATTGGAGCTCTTTGATTCCCATGCTGACGTTGGAGCGTGAAATACTGAGCATCTCCGCAATTTCATCTGCATTAAGCGGGCGGTTGTAAATCAACAGCAGGGCATACATTTGACCCACTGTACGATTAAAGCCCCAGCGGCTACCCATTTCCCCGAAATGAGCAACGAAGGTTTCGATTTTTGTGGATAATTTCATGGTATTACTGGCCGTGGTTGGTCTATTTGGGCGAGTCAGATTGGATGAGCATTAGCTTTTAAACTCGCCATAAAGAATTAAGCTATGGTCTGCTAACTCAAAACCATGCTGTGCGGCAATTTCTCGTTGACGCTGCTCGATAATCTCATCATGAAACTCAACAATTTTACCCGTTTTTAAGCACACCATATGATCATGATGCTCACCATCATCAATCTCATAGACTGACTGCCCACCTTCAAAGTTATGCCTAATGATAAGGCCCGCTGCTTCAAACTGAGTGAGTACTCGGTAAACAGTGGCTAGGCCAATGTTGCTCTCATCGTCTTCTAAGAGTTCGCGATAGACATCTTCAGCACTCATGTGGCGCTTTTGAGCGCTTTCAAGAATCTGTAAAATACGCGCTCGCGGTAGTGTGACCTTTAGTCCTGCTTGCTTAATTTCATCAGCGCCCATCATCTCTAGTCTCCAGCTTGGGATTGCAGGAGTATTCTACCACTGTGCGCCAAACTACCGCACCTAAAGTAACAAAACCGATCCATTTCTTGATCTAGATCAAGGTCACTTCCTTGCTAATGCTTATAATACGGTTCTCGCACTTGTTGTACATAATAATTACCTCGTTAATACGTGACTTTCGAGAAACGTATATTTTCGCCGCTTTGTAGGGAAGCGGTTTTTTTTCGCCTGTAAAAAATGGACTGTCGCGGTTTAGTCGAAAAAATCATGTATTATTTGCCAAATTGAATTATAAGTGACCTTTATAGTGCTTATAATAAGATAGATTATTCTGGTGTGCGTTGTTGCTGGTATAGTTTGGTTATTAATTATTGAATTAGGAGACTTCTATGTCTGGCGCAGCGGAAACTCGGTGTAGTAAGTGCTCCTTAAAAGAGATTTGTTTGCCCATGGGGGTTGATAAACAAGATCTTGCGCGGCTAGAGAAGTTGGTTAAAAATTCTAAAGCACACCATTATGGCGATGTAGTGCTGCACCAGAATGATCCGTTTCACATGCTTTATGCCGTTAAGTCAGGTATGTATAAGTCTGTCAAAGTGACCGAACAAGGTAATGAACGCATTGTTGGGTTTCATCTACCAGGCGAATTGATTGGGCTTGATGCGATTTATCCCCAAGCTTATCCCAGCAGTCTGGTTGCGTTAACTAATTCGGTGTTGTGCCAACTCGATTATGATCAGTTAGTTGGTTTGGCAGCGAGCATCCCGCCTTTACAGCGTCAATTAATGCGCTTGTCGAGTAAAGAGATAAATATCACCCAAGATCGGCAAACGACGCAGACGGTCGAACAAAAATTGGCTGCCTTTATTCACAACCTTTCCGTGCGTAATGAGGTTCGAGGGTTTTCTGCAACTCAATTACGCTTGGCAATGACACGGCAGGACATTGCTAGCTACCTAGGTGTAGCTGCTGAAACCATTAGCCGACTGCTTAAGTTATTTCAGAGTCGCAATGTGCTCGCAATAAAGAATCGCGAAATGACCATTCTTGACCCAGCAACATTATTGATATTGACCGGGTGTTCGCACGCTTAAATGGTATTAAAGCTTTAGTTTGAATCCTTCATGGCTTGCTATAAATCCCAGCTGCTCATAAAAGCGAATAGCGTCGGTACGCTGCTTATCAGAAGTCAGCTGCACAATATGGCACTGGCGTGCTTTGGCACGCTCAATTGCCCATTGGAAAAACTGTGTGCCTAGTCCTTTCCCTCGGTAGCTCTCTTTGATCCTTACCCCTTCGATCAAACATCGCCAAGCGCCTTTATAAGTCAAGTAAGGGATAAAGGTTAGTTGCAGCATGCCAACGATATCGCCGTGAGACTCGACTACCGTCAGCTCATTATTAGGGTCATTGCTGATATGTTGCAGTGCGGTTAAGTAACATGGGTTGACGGGGGTAGAGTGATCTTCGCGCAGCTTGCCCAAAGAATCGGCGGCCAGCATGTTAACCAGTGCAGGAATGTCTTGTTCAGTTGCTTCTCGATAATGCAAATTCATTAATTGACCTCTTTTTGATGCCGCGAATACAAGATGGGTCAATAGTTTAGCACTTGCTTGAGTAGGGTTTTCTCATTGTTTGACTTTTGAACTTTACTCAATGACTATGAGTCAATCAAAAACTCTGAAACATCAATAAACTGATCGGTGATAAGGATATCAATAATGGCAAATAGTAAGGTAATGATTGGGGTAGCGGTAGCAGCAGGTTTGTTGTTATCAGGCTGCATGGGACGTGAGGGTGTCGTTGGGCAACAAGGTGTGGTGGGCACGCAGGGCCTTGCTGGACAAGGTGCTGGTAACGTTGAAAATGGCGGTAATGAACGTCGCGGTTTGTTTGGGCAGCAGGTGAGAAAACCTAAAAACGAAGAGCCTGTTCCCAATTTAGAGGCTAAAGAACCACAAAAAGTAATAACGGCTAAAGAACGGTTTGCAGGAACAGTTGCCGCGCACAATGTGGTAAGAACAAAAAAGCGCTTGGCTGGGCTAGTGTGGTCAGATACGTTGGCGGGTCACGCTCAAGAATGGGCTGATCACTTAGCGAAAGTGAATAATTGCCAGCTAAATCACCGCCCAAATAGTGGTGAGATGAAGCGAGAGTACGGTGAAAATCTTTGGTGGGCGGGGGCCGATGTTTGGTCTGATGGTAGCCGCCGATCACAAACAGTGACCATAGAAAAGGTTGTTTCAGCTTGGGCGAGTGAAGCAGCAAATTATAACTATGATGCAAACAGCTGCCAGCCCGGCAAGCAGTGTAATAACTACACACAAATTATGTGGCAAGACACCACGAGCGTTGGCTGTGGCTACCAGCAGTGTGAGGACAAATCACAAGTTTGGGTCTGTAACTACAACCCACCGGGCAATTTTGTAGACAAAAAGCCGTACTAAACACTTCAGCTTGTTGTATCGGCTTACTTTTTCTTGAGTAAGCCTAAGGCTAAATTAATTACAGCAAACAGGCAGCCATTATTCGTCTTACCCCGATTCATCATAGGCTGTGGGCAGCTGACGTATACCTTACTAGGTTGTCTAAATGGCGCACGTTGGCTTCTGGAAATGCCCATCACCTGCATGCACTGATGGCGTAACTCGTCATTGAATTGTGTACTAGCGGTCGCTCCAATACGGCTGAGGTGGCTAGACAGCGCCGTAACCCCTGCCGTTTCATTGCTGACATCATGCTGTAGCCATGCTTTTACGATAGGTGTTTTATTGGCAAGGTCTTTCAAAATACTTTGAGCAAGATTGTCAATTGTAGGATCTATGGATTGCGCTGAATTTTGCTGTGATTGACTATTAGCGACAATGGCAAACTTGGGATTATTAATGGTTAGAATGTATGGGCCATTAGGCAGCTCATCGTAAGCAATCACACCGTGTGCATCAGTGGCACCGTTATAAATGTGGTCGGGTCCAAAAAACAGGGTATAAGGCAATAAAGAGGCCGTTTTGCCATTATCTACGCAAATCACAGTCGCATCGGCAAAGGCCTCTTTGACCAGATTGCGGCGCTGTTCTGGCTCCAATAAGAACTTTAGCATAAGGTCGCGACGCTCATTACCTAGCGCAATATCTGTTAGTGGATCAATGGTGCCGTGCATAATGGCTAAGCGTTTCATGGAAAAGCTGCGAATGGCGGTATAGTCTAAATCCACGAGGCGAATATTATCTGCCGAGCCGTTTTCCAGTGCTTCAAGCGCGGGAATCAAAAAGCGTGCGCCAATTTTCTTTTGCTCATCACTAACGGGACCGAGTGGATTACCTGCTTCACGTCCTTGTGTAAACTCTTGTGCACGCAGGGTTAGCCATTCGTGCATTTTTCCTACACCAAATGGGTCGTGCTGCTTGTATTGGCCCAGAGTCAATCCGCTGTAATCAGCGAGGTAGCCGTGATAGTCGAAGTCTTTTAAGCTAACGGCAAGTTTCAGCAAGGTATTAGGGATTAGCTGTCTCGCATCATCAATGTCTAGGGGGTGTTCGTTGCCGTGTTGATCAATGAGTACATTGTCATGGGCTTTAATCTCGCCATATTCCATCGGCTGGTGGGTGTCTGTCTTGGCAAACGATAGGATGCTAACAACCCCATCGTCAGCCATATTGCCACCAATGCGTGCGGGGTAAAGGCTAATCGTTGGTCGCTGCCCACCGGGGAGTTGGCGTAAGGTATTGCCAGTAATGGTGCCACCGTCCAACAAGCCAGCAATAGAAATCGCATGTGCACCACAGGTACCAATATCGTTATTCGTAATGCAGAGATTACGCTGTAGTCCATCGCTGGCAAAGATGCCTTGGAGTGGGCCAAAAGGCGCGCTGATTTTGCAGTCAGTGACGGTCGTGTTTTCCAAAACAGCCCCAGCCATTTGATCAGCAAGGCGCACATAAACGCCCTCTACCATGTCAAAAATAGGCGGTGGGATCAGCTGTACTGCATCACGATGAGCCTCAGTGTAGGTGCGGTTGTCTGTGATTTGTAGGTCTTCAACAGTGACATTGTGCTGCCAAACCCGTAAGGCGTCAGTTTGGTGCTCGCCTGTCAATTCAATATCTTGCTTGCCTTTAAAAACAAATGACTCAGGCTCTTTAATTTCTAAATCTTTCCCAGCGTTATCAGTAACGGCCTGCCAATTGACTGCACTGGATTTACAGGTTTCCCCATCCATTACATATAAGCACTCATCTTGCTTTTCTGGCGGTGTTAAATAAATATCGTTACTGGCTTCAAGCTGTGCCAATAGATTAGGGTGTTTGGCGATGACTTCTAGTGCGTCGTTGGCACGCTGTGTGTAGTTAGCCAGATTGGTTTTAGCTGTGGCTAATTTGTCTGCTACTTCATTGGAGGTGTTGTCAGATGCCAGTAAGGCTTCAAGTTTAGCGATGTAGTTAGGTAAGTAGTGTGGGCTGTCAGGGAGTAAATATTTATTGGTTTGTATGATGGCTTCATTGGCTTTTTGCAGCTCTCTAGCATGATGATTGTATTGCGTATGTGTGTTCATTCCCTGAGATTTCATAGTTTTGCCCTTCCTCATGGCAGCGGTTCACGGTTGGCTTATTTTATACACTTTATTTGAGGTTATCGCTAATGATAGATAGCATAAATCGCTATGGATTGCGCTTTAAAGTGATGTTTTAGTTGACTTTTATACGTCACAATAGTTATTAATTGTGTTTATGTTTATCATTAAAATGACCAGCCAGTTTGGTTGAACCTAATACTGCGAAAACTCTACTATATCCCTCTGGCTTTGTTGTAGAGGCCTGCTGAGCTAATACTGTTTGGATTATGCTGTAGCATTTAGAAGTAGGCTATAGTCGCGTCAACCGGGAGGAAAAATTGAATATTGCAATGTGGTCGGGACCAAGAAACCTATCAACGGCGATGATGGTCAGCTTTGCGCAACGTAAAGACTGTTTTGTGGTAGATGAGCCTTTCTATGCTGCTTATCTACAGGCAACGGGGCTGAAGCACCCTATGTATCAGGCGATTATTGATGCAGGTGAGGTTCATGCTGAGGCTGTTGCCGAGTATTGCACCGGGGCTGTGCCTGAGGGCAAGCGTGTGTTCTACCAAAAGCATATGACTCACCATATGATTCCCGCATTTGATCGTGATTGGACGAGCAATGTCACTAATGTATTTTTGATTCGTGACCCTGCGCGCGTTATTGCGAGTTACCATGTTAAGCGTGAAAATCCGACGCTGGCTGATATTGGGGTCAAAGAGCAGCTAGCGATATTTGAGCGTGTCAGCGATACAATGGGGGAGGCGCCTGTTGTTATTGATAGTGCGGATATCCTTGAGAACCCTGAACTGATGCTTGGCAAGCTATGTGCCGCGCTAGGGCTAGAGTTTGATGCAAAAATGCTTAGCTGGCTCGCTGGGCCTAGGGAATATGATGGCATATGGGCAGCGCATTGGTATGGTTCGGTTTGGCAAAGTACAGGGTTTGGTGCACCGAATAGAACCGATCCACTGATACCAGATTCATTAAAAAAGCTGTCTGATGATGCTCAGCACTATTTCAAAAAAATGAAAGCCCACTCAATTACGCTCGATTAGCAGATTAAATCAGCATTTATGGAACCGTTTATCCTTAAAAACACACTATTCTCATTATCCTGTCAACCGGAAAGGCTGTTTGACG